>USEH01000080.1 GCA_900553675.1 uncultured Ruminococcus sp.
GCGTGCGAAGCACGTCCATGACTGCACAAAGTAGCAGCTATTACTATACTTATAAATATACATGCAAAGTGCGATTCCCATATCGTCAACTCTGCCGAGTCTCACAGTAAACACAACGGTAAATACCGTTTTCCTTATCAGTAAGCTTAAACGCCTGCCTTAATTCCTGCTCAGCAGAAGTAATGCACCGTGTATTGCGGCAGACGAACTTGTCATAGACAATCTCCGTCTCACTGTCGGCGGCGGGAACGTAAGGCACATCATTCTCAATAAGTCCCAGAAGCTTCATGATAAGCGCCATGCGGATAAATTTGCCGTATCTTGCCTGCTTGAAGTAGCATGCGCGGGGGTCGGAATCCACAGCAACCGAGATTTCGTTCACCCTCGGAAGCGGGTGCATAACTATCATATCGGGGCGGGCAAGCTTCATCTTTTCGGCGGTGAGAATGTAGGTGTCCTTTAGGCGCAGATATTCGTCGTCGCTGACAAAGCGTTCGCGCTGGATTCGGGTCATGTAGAGGATGTCTAAGTCCCCGATTACCTCCTCGAGCGATTCCGACTGAACGTAGGGTATTCCCTTGTTGGCGATATACTCGCGGCGGACAAATCCCGGGAGCTTTAGCTCTTCGGGGGATATCAGCACGAACTTAACGCCTTCGTATCTCGACATCGCGCCGATGAGCGAATGAACCGTCCTGCCGAACTTTAAATCTCCGCACAGCCCGACGGTGAGATTATTCAGCCTGCCCTTTTCGTGGCGGATGGTCATAAGGTCTGTCAGCGTCTGGGTGGGGTGGTAATGCCCGCCGTCGCCGGCGTTGATTATCGGAACGGTGGAGTGCTGCGCTGCGACTATCGGCGCACCCTCCTTGGGGTGGCGCATAGCGATTATATCGGAATATCCCGAAACCATGGTAACGGTGTCGGCGACGCTTTCACCCTTTGCCGCCGAGCTTGAAGCCGCCTCGGAAAATCCTAAAACGTTTCCGCCAAGCGACAGCATTGCCGATTCAAAGCTGAGTCGGGTTCTGGTGGAAGGCTCGTAGAAAAGAGTCGCAAGTATCTTGTGGCGCGCCACCTCGTTGTAATTCTGCGGGTTCTGAATTATATCGTCGGCAACCTCGATAAGCCGGTCGATTTCCTCAACACTTAAATCAAGGATGTTTATAAGATTTCGCATAATGTCACCTCGCTGCGGGAAGTTTTACTTCGCGCCGTTTACGCTGAGATAATTCTTGATTCGCTGGACGTTTTCGGCGTTGCTGTCGTCCTCTTCAAGATACTCTATGATGTCGTAAACATCGACGACGGAATATACAGGGAAGCCGAATTCCTCCTCAATTTCAACCATAGCGCCCTTTTCGCCCCTGCCCTTTTCCTTGCGGTCTACCATAATAAGAGCCGCGGCGACCTTAACGCCCTTAAGGCAGGAAAGAATCTCCATGCTTTCGCGGATAGCTGTTCCGGCGGTTATAACGTCCTCGGTTATAACAACCTCCTCGCCCTCCTTGGGGACATATCCCACGAAAACTCCGCCCTCGCCGTGATCCTTGGCTTCCTTGCGGTTGAAGAAGAACGGAACGTCGAGTCCATGCTTTGTAAGAGCCACAGCGGAAGACACCGCAATGGATATTCCCTTGTACGCGGGACCGTACAAAACGCATCTTTTATCCCCGATTTTCTCGGAGTAGGCTTTTGCGTAGAACTCGCCAAGGCGGGCTATCTGCGCGCCAGTCTTGATTTCGCCGGCGTTGATGAAATAGGGTATCTTTCTGCCGCTTTTTGCGGTGAAGTCACCGAATTTGAGGACGTTTGCTTCCTTTAAAAAGTCGATAAATTCTCTTTTATATGCTTCCATTTTAGTTTCTCCTTATCAGTCAACAAATTCAGCCACACATCTTTCATATGCGGCAACAGGGTCTTCGGCGGCGGTTATCGGTCTGCCGACTACTATATAATCCGAGCCGATTTTCTTTGCCTCGGCAGGGGTCATAACCCGCTTTTGGTCGCCCTTGTCGCCGTCGGCAAATCTTACTCCGGGGGTTACGGTTATAAACTCCTTGCCGCAGACCTCATGAACCTTGCCAGCTTCGAGCGGAGAGCATACAACGCCGTCCAGACCCGCGCACTTGGCGTTTTGCGCATAGTGCATTACAACCTTGTCTATAGGCTCTTTTATAAGCAAATCCTCCTCCATAGCCTGCTGGTCGGTGGAGGTAAGCTGGGTTACCGCTATCAGAATCGGGCGGGTGCCGTCGGGTCGGGTAAGACCTTCAATCGCCGCTTCCATCATCCTTTTTGTGCCGGAGGCGTGAAGGTTGGTCATATCAACATCCAATCCCGATAGCACCGACATTGCCTTTTTAACGGTGTTAGGGATATCGTGAAGCTTTAAATCAAGAAAAATCTTATGACCGCGCGCCTTGATTTCGCGGACGATCTGCGGTCCCTCGGCGTAAAACAGCTCCATGCCTATCTTTACAAACGGCTTTCTGCCCGAAAACTTATCTAAAAAGCTCATTACCTGCTCTTTAGACGAAAAATCGCAGGCTACTATTACATCTTTACCCATTGTGCGCTCCTCCTATTATATCCGTAAGATTTTTTATACCGTATTTATCCATGACCGCGGGAAGCTCCTCGATGATATGCTTGCAGGCAAGCGGCTCTATAAGATTCTGAGCTCCCACCTCGACAGCCGTTGCTCCGGCGAGCATCATTTCTATAACGTCTTTTGCACAGGATACTCCGCCCATGCCGACTACAGGAATCTTTACCGCATCGTACACCTGATATACCATCCTCAAAGCAACCGGCAGGATTGCCGCACCAGAAAATCCACCCATTTTGTTGGCGATAACCGGCTTTTTGGTGCGCAGATCGATTCTCATGCCCAAAAGGGTGTTTATAAGGCTTATGCCGTCCGCTCCGGCATCTTCGCACGCCTTGGCGATTGATACTATGTCCGTAACATTCGGCGAGAGCTTTATTATAACCGGCTTTTTGGTGACGGCTTTTACAGCTTTTGTCACCTCGGCAGCAGCTTTGGGCTCGGTTCCGAAGCTCATTCCTCCGCCGTGGACGTTGGGGCAGCTTACGTTTACTTCAAGCCAGCCAACCTCTTCGCACTTATCCAGCTTTTTGCAGGTGTAGGCGTAATCCTCGACCGAAAAGCCGCTGACGTTTGCCATGACCTTTTTATTAAACACCGCTTTCATTTTGGGAAGCTCTTCGGAAATTACCTTTTCCACGCCCGGGTTCTGCAAGCCAACGGCGTTTATCATGCCCGCCGTACACTCAGCTATGCGCGGGGTGGGATTGCCGAAGCGCGGCTCGCGGGTGGTGCCTTTAAACGAGAAAGTTCCTAAGATGTTTATGTCGTAAAGCTCGGCGAACTCGTAGCCGTAGCCAAAGGTTCCGCTTGCGGGGATAATCGGGTTGTCAAGGGATGTCCCGCACAAATTTACTGATAGTCTGTTCATTTGCCCGCTTCCTTTCTGTCCCAGATGATTTCCTCGCTGTTCATAACCGGACCCTCGCGGCAGATTCGCTTGTTGCCGGTTAGAGTCTTGCAGGAGCAGCCCATGCACGCGCCAAAGCCGCAGCCCATTCTTTCCTCAAAGCTGTACTGCCCCGAAGTTTTCATCACGCCAGACATCGCCCTGAACATCGGTTCGGGACCGCAGGTGTAGAAAAAGCTGTAGTCAAGCCGCTTGATTATATCGGTGACAAAGCCCTTTTCGCCATAGCTGCCGTCTGCCGTGGCGACATATACCTCCGCGCCCAAGTCCTTAAACTCCTGCTCGTAGAAGACATCATCCTTGGAGTTAAAGCCCATGACAACGGTTGGCTTAACGCCTTTTACCACAAGTTCACGGCAAAGCTTATACAGCGGCGGAACTCCTACCCCTCCGCCCACAAGAAGCGGTTTTTCCCCGCTTTTATCGGTGTTATAGCCGTTGCCCAGACCGGTCAACGCATTCACCTTGTGACCCTGCTCAAGCATAGACATAAGCTCGGTTCCCCCGCCGACCACCTTATATATAAGCGTAAGGCTGTCGGGCGAGCAGTCGCAGACGGATATCGGGCGGCGCAGATAAAAGCCGTCAAGCTTTAAATTTACAAACTGCCCGGGGGCGGTGATTGCCGAGGTATCGCCCGAAAGAATCATCTTATAAACGTCCTTGGCGATTTTTTGGTTTGATACTACTTTATATATTACTTCTTTCATGTTAACTCCATCAAGCGTCGATTGTGGAAACGGTTATAGTGGTTTCCTCCAAAACATCCAAAAGCACTCTTACCGTGTCAAGCGCGGTGAACATTGTAATGTTGTTGTCGGTTGCAAGGGTTCTTATCTTGTAGCCGTCGCTTGCGTGACCCATCGAGCCTATTTCGGCAGTGTTTATAACGTATGCAATGTGACCCTGACGCAGAGCGTCGGCGATTTCGTCGCTTCCCTCGCTCAGCTTGGCAAGGGTTCTGGTTTTAATGCCGTTTTCGCGCAGGAAGTTTGCTGTTCCCTTTGTGGCTTCAATATTAAAGCCAAGATTGTAGAATCTTCTTATCAGCGGAAGTGCTTCTTCCTTGTCCTTATCCGCGATGGTTGCAAACACCGTACCGTAGTTTTGCAGGTGCATACCGCTTGCCTGCAAAGCCTTATACAAAGCGCGGTTGAGCTTGTCGTCGTAGCCGATAGCTTCGCCGGTGGACTTCATTTCGGGGGAGAGATAAGCGTCGAGTCCGCGTATTTTCTGGAAGGAGAATACCGGCACCTTAACATACCAGCGCTTCTTTTCGTCGGGATATATATCAAAGATTCCCTGCTCGCGGAGCGACTTGCCCAAGATAACCTCTGTCGCGATATCCGCAAGGCTGTAGCCGGTGGACTTTGAAAGGAAGGGAACGGTTCTCGAAGAGCGGGGGTTGACCTCGATTATATAAACATTGTCGCTCTTATCAACTATGAACTGGATGTTGTAAAGACCGACTATTCCTATTCCCAAGCCAAGCTTTTTGGCATACTGAAGTATTGTTCCCTTTACCTTGGGTGAGATGCTGAACGTGGGGTAAACGCTTATAGAGTCGCCGGAGTGGATTCCTGTTCTCTCTACAAGCTCCATGATCCCGGGGACGAAGACGTTTCTGCCGTCGCATATCGCGTCGACCTCGACCTCCTTGCCGATGATGTACTTATCTACTAAAACCGGCTTGTCGGCGTCTATTTCAACTGCGGTTTTAAGGTAGTGGCGCAGCTGCTCCTCGTTTGCAACTATCTGCATGGCTCTGCCGCCCAGAACGAAGGAGGGGCGAACCAGAACGGGATATCCTATTTCGGCAGCCGCCGCAACGCCGTCTTCAACGCTGGTTACTGCCTTGCCCTTGGGCTGGGGGATATCAAGTTCTAAAAGAAGCTTTTCAAAGCTGTCTCTGTTTTCGGCTCTGTCTATTGCCTGACAGTCGGTGCCTATTATCTTTACTCCGCGGTCGAACAGCGGCTGGGCAAGGTTGATGGCAGTCTGTCCGCCTAATGAGGCTATAACGCCCTCCGGCTTTTCAAACTCGATGATGTTCATAACATCCTCGGGGGTGAGCGGCTCGAAATACAGCTTGTCCGAGGTGGTGTAGTCGGTCGAAACGGTTTCGGGGTTGTTGTTTATTATGATAGCTTCGTAGCCGGATTTTTTAATGGTGTTTACGGCGTGAACGGTGGAGTAGTCGAACTCAACGCCCTGACCTATTCTTATGGGTCCCGCGCCTAAAACTATAATCTTTTTCTTATCCGAAAGCTTCGAGCGGTTCTCGCCGGTGTAGGAGGAATAGAAGTAAGGGATATACGCGCCGGTGTGCAGGGTGTCTGCCATGCGGTATATCGGCATAATACCGTTTGACTTTCTTAAGCCGAATACCTCGGTCTCCTTAACTCCCCATAGCTTGGATATATAAGCGTCTGAAAAGCCCATCTTTTTGGCGGCTTTCAGGGTTTCAATGTCGCCCTTGTTTTCCTCGATGACCTTTTCAAAATCGACTATCCGTTTTAAAGCTTCGAGGAAGTAGGGGGTTATCATGGTGAGCTTATAAAGCTCCTCAACGGTTGCACCGAGCCTTAAAAGCTGGGTGGTGGCGAAGATGCCGTCGTCGCGGAAGTCCTTAAGATAGTCCTCAAGCTCCTGCCTTGATTTGCCGTCGAACTTGGGAAGATGGAAGTGTGTGCAGCCGATTTCAAGGCATCTTACCGATTTTAACAGGCATTCCTCCAAAGTCGAGCCTATTCCCATAACCTCGCCGGTTGCCTTCATCTGGGTGCCGAGCTTGTTTGAAACGGAAGAGAACTTGTCAAACGGGAATCTGGGCAGCTTTGCAACCACGTAATCAAGGTAGGGAGCTGTTGCTGCGGTGGTGTTTGCAATGCCGATTTCCTCCAATGTCATGCCAACCGCTATTTTGGCAGTTACCTTTGCTATCGGGTAGCCGCTCGCCTTGGATGCAAGTGCGGAGGAGCGCGAAACTCTGGGGTTGACCTCTATCAGATAATACTCGCTCGAATTGGGAGAAAGCGCAAACTGAACATTGCAGCCGCCCTCGATTTTAAGCGCCTTTATAAGCTTTACTGCGGAGTCGTTGAGCATTTTCAGGTCGTGGTCGTTAAGGGTCATTATGGGAGCCACAACTATCGAGTCGCCGGTGTGAACGCCGACCGGATCTACGTTTTCCATGCCGCAGATGGTGATAACATTGTCCTCGCCGTCGCGCATCATCTCAAATTCTATTTCCTTAAAGCCCTTAACGCTCTTTTCAATCAGCACCTGATGAACCGGCGAAAGCTTGAAGGCGTTTGTTCCTATATCTACAAGCTCCTCCTCGTTGTTGGCAAAGCCTCCGCCTGTGCCGCCCAGAGTAAACGCGGGGCGCAGAACTACGGGATATCCTATATCCAGCGCGGCTTTTTTGGCTTCCTCCAGCGAGTAGGTTATTTCTGAGGGGATAGTCGGCTCGCCGATGGACTGGCAAAGCTCCTTGAAAAGCTCTCTGTCCTCTGCCTGCTCTATGCTTTTGCTGCTTGTTCCTAAAAGCTCGACCTGACATTCCTTTAAAACGCCTTTCTTTTCAAGCTGCATAGCCATGTTAAGACCTGTCTGTCCGCCGATTCCGGGGATTATTGCATTGGGGCGCTCGTATCTTAAAATCTTGGCGATGTATTCAAGGGTCAGCGGCTCCATATACACCTTGTCCGCAATGGAAGTATCTGTCATGATGGTTGCGGGGTTGGAGTTGCACAGAACAACCTCAAAGCCCTCCTCCTTAAGGGCAAGGCACGCCTGAGTTCCGGCGTAGTCGAATTCAGCCGCCTGACCTATAACTATAGGTCCCGAGCCGATTATCATAATCTTCTTCAAGTCTTTTCTTTTTGCCATAATAGTTCCTCCGATATATTAAAGATTTTTTTAGCGATTTATAGTTTCCGCCGTAAAAGCGTCTTTGCCGGTGGCAATCCATCTGCCAACAACCTCTCTGCCTGCAAACGGCGTTGCCCTGCCCATGGTGGCAAAGCCTTCGGGATTTATGATATACGGCTTTGCAACCTCGAACACCGCAAAGCCCGCTTCGCCGCTTATGCCGAATCTGCGGCGGGGATTGGTGCTCATAAGCTCAACAAGCCTTTCAAGAGTGATAACTCCCTTTAAGACAAACTCTGTATACATCACCGCAAAGGCGGTTTCTAAGCCCACAACGCCCATCAGGCTTTTTTCAAGCCCGCGCGACTTTTCCTCCGCGCTGTGCGGGGCATGGTCGGTGGCTATCATATCTATGGTGCCGTCCTTTATTCCCTCTATCAGAGCCTCTCTGTCGCTGCGCGAGCGCAGGGGCGGGTTCATTTTGAATCTGCCGTCTTCCTGCAAATCGCTGTCACAAAGGGTGAGATAATGCGGACCTGTTTCGCAGGTGACATCCACGCCGCTTTTCTTTGCCTGACGGATAATTTCAACACTTTCCTTTGTGGAAATATGGCAGACGTGATACTTTACCCCTGTTTTTGCGGCAAGCTCTAAGTCCCTTGCTATCTGGGCGTATTCGCTTTCCGAGCATATTCCGCGGTGACCGTGAGCGCGGGCATATTCTCCCGCATGGATATATCCGCCGTTTAAAAGCGAATTGACCTCGCAGTGGGCGGCTATGATCTTATCAAGCTCCTTGGCTTTTTTCATAGCCGAAAGCATCATATCCGGCGACTGCACTCCCCTGCCGTCGTCCGAAAATGCGCAGACGTAGGGCGACATAGCTTCCATATCGGCTAAGTATTCTCCCTTTTCGCCCTTGGTTATCGCGCCGTAGGGGTGGATATCCACGCATGGAGTGGAGTCTCTCTTGATGATATCCAGCTGGACATTAAGGCTTTCGAGACTGTCCGGAACAGGGTTAAGGTTGGGCATGGTGCACACGGCGGTATATCCCCCGTGAGCCGCCGCAAGCGAGCCGGTGCGGATAGTCTCCTTATATGAAAAACCCGGCTCTCTGAAATGAACGTGAACATCACAAAGACCGGAAACAACAATATATTTCTCGCAAGAATCAGGCAATAAGCCTTTGCGCAAAAGAAGGTCAAAGGCGGAATCGGCGGCGGATTTTTTGCAGACAGCTTTTATTCCTGACATCATAACTAAACCTCCATATAAAACAAAAATCCTGCTTTTTAAGCAAGATTGCACACAAAACCGCACAGCCGCACAAGCCCCCGAAGGAAGCCCAAAGCCGCCGCACAAAATATCAGCCAATCTTGCAGGTATCACTGTACCAACTTAAAAATTGCTTTTTCTTTTTTTCGGAGCATAACGCTTTGCACCGCTCCGCATATTTATACCTTATAAAGTATAGCAGATGTTTTGAAAATTGTCAACCGCTTTGCGGCATATTTTTATACTAATTCTCAATCAGCCTGTAGACAAAGCCGACAGATAAAATAAGACCAATCAAGGAAAGCGACCGCAGTAATACTTGCTGTATTGCAAGGTTGCTTGACGCAGAGTGGGCTTATTTTAGCGGAGGATTTGACTATAGACTGATTGGGAATTAGTATAATACATTGACAATCCCCTCTCAATCGTATATAATCATAGTAGATTATTTCGATTGGAGGGGTTTGTCATGCCCGAAAAGACTTTAAATAAAACCATCACCGAAAACCGTCAGGCTCGGCATGAATATTTTGTTATAGAAGCACTGGAGGCAGGAATCGAGCTTATCGGCACCGAGGTAAAATCCATCCGCTGCGGTGGGGTAAACCTTAAAGACAGCTGGTGCGAGATAAAGGACGGTCAGATTTTTGTAAACGGTATGCACATAAGCCCATACGAAAAGGGCAATATCTTCAATCGCGACCCGCGTCGGGTTCGCCGACTGCTGATCCACAAATCCGAAGTCCGCCGCCTGTTCGACAAGGTGCGGCAGGAGGGACTTACGCTTGTGCCGCTTAAGCTGTACTTCAAGGGCTCGCGGGTTAAGATGGAGCTGGGGCTGTGCAAGGGCAAAAAGCTATACGACAAACGACAGGCCGCGGCAGAGAAGG
>USEH01000081.1 GCA_900553675.1 uncultured Ruminococcus sp.
CACCTTGGAGTTCCGCAGGCGGAAAATCCCGAAACGATAGTTATTGACTACGGCGGACCCAACGTTGCAAAGCCTCTGCACATCGGTCATCTGCGCTCGGCTATTATCGGCGAGGCTGTTAAAAGAATCGCCAGAGCCACCGGCAGAACCGTTTACGGCGACGTTCACTTTGGCGACTGGGGAACTCCCCTCGGTCTTGTAATAGCCGAATACCGCGAGCGTCACCCCGACTGGGCGTGCTTCAGGGAGGATTTTAACCCTGCCGTGGACGCTGTGCCCGACATCGACGAGGACGAGCTTAACGAAATCTACCCCTTTGCCAGCGCAAAGAGCAAGCAGGACGAGGTTTTCAAGGAGACTGCGCGGCAGGTTACCGCCCAGCTCCAAAAGCACAAGCCAGGCATTTACGATTTGTGGAAAAAGATAATGGAAGTCTCCATCGACAGCGTTAAGCGCAACTATTTGCGGCTTGACGTAAGCTTCGACCTTTGGTACGGCGAAAGCGACGCCGACCCGTTCATCCCCGAGCTTATCGACATACTGACCGAAAAGGGTCTTTTGCACGAGAGCGAAGGCGCAATGGTTGTTGACGTTCAGGAGGAGGGCGACAAGATAACCGTCCCGCCGATAATCGTTACCAAGTCGAACAAGTCGGTCGGCTACGACGCCACCGACATTGCCACCATTATCCAGCGTCAGCGCGATTTCCAGCCGGCGCGCATATGGTATGTGGTGGACAAGCGGCAGTCGCTGCACTTCACGCAGGTCTTCCGCTGCGCCAAAAAGGCGGGGCTTGTGCCTGCCGAAACCGAGCTTAAGCTGTTGGGCTTTGGCACTATGAATGGCTCGGACGGCAAGCCCTTTAAAACCCGCGACGGCGGAGTAATGCGTTTAAGCGACCTCATTCAGACCGCGATAGACGGCGCTATGGAAAAGCTCGCCGATTCGGAATACGTGCAAAGCGGCAAGCTTGAAGCCGCCGAAAAGATAGGCATGGCGGCAATCAAGTTCGGCGACCTTTCAAACCAGCCCTCCAAAGACTATATATTCGACCTCAACAAATTCTTAGCCTTCGACGGCAAGACCGGCACATACCTTTTGTACACCGTAACGCGCATAAACTCGATTCTTGCAAAGGCGGGTATCGACCCTGCGGCAACACCGGTCATCAAGGCTCTTCACACCGACGCCGAGCGCGAGCTTGCCCTTGACATAGCGCTTTCGGGCGAGGTCTACCAAAAGGCGTTCGACGATATGGCTCCCTGCGTTCTCTGCGACAACGCCTACAACATAGCGGCGGTGTTCTCGCGGTTCTATCACGACAACAGGATTTTAAGCGAAGAGGATGAGGCTAAGCGCGCCGACTGGCTTGGTATGGCGGCGCTGGCAAGGAAAGTTATAGTCAAGCAGCTTGATATGCTGGCAATAGAAACTGTCTCCCACATGTAAAGCGTTTCGCATCCCTTGGCGGGATGCGAAACGCGAAAGAATTAATAAATTTGGCGCGCCAAATTTATTAATTCTTCCCGCTGCCTGCATATCAACCACAAAGGCTCGGACTCAGTTGCAGCTGCTTATATCGGATATCCCTGCGTGGGGGGGATTATGGGGATTTATCTGCGGATAAACCCACTAAACTGTCATGATATTATCACATTAAAAGGTTACACTATAAAAAAATACTATTGGAGATGTTTAAATGAACAAATTTTTGAAGACCATCGCTTTATTGGCAGCTGTTATGATGGCGTTTTCTGCTTTCACAGCCTGCGGCGACAAAACCAACGATCAGCCTCAGAATCAGACCGACGACAGCGCCAATACCGATGATTCCGGCGAGCAAAACGCCGTTCAGGAGCTTATTCCCTCGCTGACCATCAACGGCAAAGAGATAGATATTTCGGACAACCCTGTAATCTTCACCGTCGGCGGAGTAGATATCCACTTTGACGAATACAGATATATGTTCAAGTATTACGAAACCTTATATGCCAATAATTACGGTATCACCGCCGATTTGTGGGAGGGCAACGAGCAGAACTTTGCCGTCTTTAAGGACAGCGTTAAAGCCGACCTGATTGAGCAAAACTTTGGCAACATCGTTGCAAAGAAGTATGATGTTACCCTTAACGACGAAGATTACAAGCAGGTTGACGAATACATGGAAGAGGAAAAGGCTCAGTTTGAATCGGAAGAAGCCTTTAACGACGCTCTTAAAGCCTCCGGAATCAAGGAGGAGCTTTTAAGAAATCTTATCACCTCCAGCGTAATGTGCGAAAAGGTTTATCAGGAGCTTTATGGCGGCGAAAACGCAAGGCTTATCCCCTCTGACGACGAGATAAAGCAGGACATCAAGGACAATTACGTCAGGGTTTACCACCTGCTTATCAGCAACGAACACTTTGCAGACACCGAGGGCTACGAAGATGCCGACGAAGCCGCTCTCAAGGCAGCCGCCAAGACCTTCGCCGAGGAAAAGCTTGCGGAGATACAGGCTGGTGCAGACGTTTACGAGGTTGCGCAGGCTGTTGGAGACGACCCCGGCATGCACGATAACCCCGACGGCTATCTGTTCACCTACGGTAAGATGGTTCCGCAGTTTGAGGAAGCCTCCTTTGCCCTTAAGGTCGGCGAGACAAGCGGTATTGTTGAAACCGACTACGGCTATCACATCATAACAAGGATTGAGCAGGACAGCTATGTTGAAGAAAACTTCGACGAGGTAAGAGAGCAGTATGTAAACGACCGCTTTAACACCGAAGTAAATCAGATGCTTGCAGACGCGGAAATAGTTTACTCCGAGTATTACGACGATATCACTTACAACAGCATTACCTGATTTATCTGTAACAATGAAAATGAAATGTGCCGTCCAGCTTACGGGCGGCATATTTTTCAGGGGTGGTTTAATTGAAAATTTTCAGGATATTCTGCGCGACAGTCGCGGCTGTGGTTGCGCTGAGCATATTCAGCGGCTGCTCAAAAATCACCGTAGACAAGCAGGTAACGGACGGCTCGCGGAGCAACGAAATCACTATACATACATTTGTGACCTCCGAAAGCGTTACCTCTTCCGAATCCACCACGCTTCCCCCGCCTGAGTGCAGCGCTCCGGAACAGACGGTTGCTTCTTTAGATACGCAAAGCGTTACCCAGCCGGTAAAGGAATTTGTCCTGCCGGAGGACTTCGACCAAAAGATGTCGGAGCTGATGGAAAAATACTCCTGTAACCAAAGCTGCAATCCCGAAAACATCCCCTGCGGCTGTCAGCCGGAACTTGAAGCCGTCGTGGACGAGGAAGGCAATATCGTCACCCCGCGCGACCGCGTTGTGTCAATATACTTTCGCGACATGGAAAGCGGGTTTGAGTATACCCTCAACGACAATGTGCACTATCCTGTTGCCAGCACAATCAAGATTCCGTTCGTTATATATATCTATCAGAAGATTGACAGCGGAGAAATCGACCCCGAAACGGTTCTGACCTACGAAAAGCGCCACTATTTCGGCGGCACGGGAGTTATTGTTGAGGGCGATTTCGGTCAGCAGTACACGGTGGCTCAGCTTTTAGAGCTTGCCATAACCCGAAGCGACAACGTCGCCTACGAAATGCTTAAAGACCTGACAACATGGGCTGATTTTGAAGCGTATCTTACCGAAATCGGCATGACCCATGTTGAGGACGTGCGCAAAAGCAAGCAGAAAATCTGCACCGAGTCCGCCGGAGCCGACGGCAGGCTTCTGGCACAGTACCTTACAAGCGGTGCCGGCAGCGTTGAGACCTTTAAAGAGGACCTTTTGCAGACGAGGATTAAGATGATACGCTCGCAGTACCCCGTCTATCGCAAATACGGCTGGGCTAATTTTTCCTTCCATGATATTGCCTACGTAGACGCTCCACACCCATATGTGCTTGCGGTGCTTACAAATCTGGACGGCGCGGAGGATGACGTTTTTCGTATGTTCCGCGAAATATCCGATATCTTTGAAGAGCTTGGAAACGGCGAGCTTTCAGAAGAATAATAATTTTCAGCGGGGCACTCCGTTTGCTCCGCTGTTTTTTGTCAAAATTCCATAATTTCAGTTTGACAAATCGGATATTAAGTAGTATAATATGTTATGTGTTGAGTAATATCTGCTTCTTGCTGTATTTTAGGAACATTTTCTATTCTTTTCCATTCTAATAATCAACAGCAAACCGTCCGTTTCATCACGAAGATTATTCGATACGTTTGTGATTCAACCTTTTTATTATTGTATTTTCCGCAGGCGCGGAAGCATCCCTGTTTAAAGGGTACAGAATGACCAAGACAGATATATGATATTTATAAAGGAAAGATAGCAATGCGAAAAAGTAATTATCAAAAGCAGAAAATACTGATTGTCGACGATTCCGAACTGAACCGCTCGATTCTTGCGGACATTCTGCAGGACGAGTATGAGATATTTGAAGCGGCAGACGGCGTTGAAGCTATATCCGTAATCCAAAACCACTTTTTGGAGCTTTCGGCGGTGCTTTTGGATATTGTTATGCCCCGCATGAACGGCTTTGATGTTCTTTCGGTGATGAATCAGCGCCACTGGATAGAGGATCTGCCGGTTATAATTATTTCGGCAGAAAGCGGCTCGGGACAGATAGAGCGTACCTACAACATGGGCGCAACCGACTTTATAATGTGTCCGTTCGACGCAGTGCTTGTTCATAGGCGTGTTGTAAACACCATTCTTTTATACACCAAGCAGAAAAAGCTTATGGGACTTGTTGTTGAGCAGGTGGACGAAAAGGAACGCCGCAGCAACATGATGGTTGATATCCTAAGCCATATAGTAGAGTTCAGAAACGGCGAAAGCGGTCAGCACATAATACATATCCGCACCTTCACCGATATCATGCTTCGCCAGCTTCAGAAGATCACCGATAAATACGGGCTTACTCAGGCGGATATATCGCTTATCTGCCTTGCCTCCTCGCTTCATGATATAGGATAAATTGCGATAGACGAAAAAATCCTCAACAAGCCCGGAAGGCTCACTAAGGAAGAGTTTGAGGTTATGAAAACCCACTCGCTGATAGGCTCGCAGATGCTTGAAAATCTCCCCGCCTATCAGGACGAGCGGCTGGTTAGAACAGCATGGGAGATATGCCGCTGGCACCACGAGCGATACGACGGCAGGGGCTATCCCGATGGGCTAAAGGGCGACGAGATTCCGATATCCGCGCAGATAGTAGCGCTTGCCGACGTTTACGACGCTTTGATAAGCGACCGCTGCTACAAAAAAGCTTACCCGCACAACGTTGCCATAAACATGATTTTAAACGGCGAATGCGGAGTGTTCAACCCGATACTAAAAGACTGCTTAAAGCAGGTTGAGAGTATGCTGGGCAGCGAGTTTACAAGGGTTCAGCAAAGCGAAAACAAAATTGCCCGCAACGACCTTATAAGAGAGCTTCTTCACGGCGACAAGCTTACAGCCTCTGAGCGCTCGATTCAGCTTTTGGATCAGGAAAGAATGAAGTATAACATCTTTTCCACGATGACCAAGGAAATCCAGTTTGAATATACCATAAAAAATAATCAGCTTATGGTTTCCTCATAGGGAGCGGACAGCTTAGGACTTGAAGAGGTTACAACCGACCCGCTGAACAACGAAAATGTTATCCGCCTGATAGAAGACAATCAGTTTGAAAGCATTCATACTGCAATACTTGCCACAACTCCAACGTCTCCAACGGTAAGCTTTGAGTGCAAGCTCAGAATCAACAGCCAGCCGCGATGGTATCAGGTGGTGGCGCTGTGCCTGTGGGCGGACGACAATCCGTCTGAGCGCACCGGCTTTATCGGCAAGGCGTTTGACATCAACGAGTCGCGGCTTAAACGTGAGGAGCTTGAGCATCAGGCAACCCACGACACCCTTACCGGTCTGTTAAACAGCACCAGTGCCAAGGAGCATATATCAAAGCTGTTAAAAGAAAATCCCGAAAGCAAATATGTTATGGCGTTCTTCGATTTAGATACCTTTAAGTCCATCAACGACACCTACGGTCATATGTTCGGAGACAGAATACTTAGGCAGGCTGCGGATTCGCTTAAGGAAAGTGCCGGCAAAAACGCAGTCGTCGCGCGGATGGGCGGAGATGAGTTTATGGTCCTTCTTGAAAATCCGGAGGACAAGGTTAATGCGATAGAACGCATCTTCAATTCGGTAAAGGGCTGCTACGACGGCATTCGGGTTAACATAAGCATGGGCATTGCCGAAACAAGCGCCGACTGCCACGACTACCGCTCGCTGTTCCACGCCGCCGACGAGGCTTTGTACTTTGCAAAGCGTCTGGGCAAAAACCGCTATTCATTCTATAACGATTCAATGCAGGGAACTCTTGTTTCGATGTTCCGTGATGAAAAGGATACATAAGGAGGATTAATATGACATTGCAGGAATGCTACGAAGCCATTGGCGGAGACTATCAGGACGTTATCTCCAGACTGCGGAGCGACCGGTTGGTGCAGAAATTTGTACTTAAATTTCTGGACGACAGCAGCTTTGATCTGTTTGCAGCTCGATGGAAAGCAAAAACTACGACGAGGCTTTCCGCGCCGTACACACAATAAAGGGCATATGCCAGAATTTGGGATTTAAGCGTCTGCAAAAATCCAGCTCGGAGATGTCCGACGCTCTGCGCCACGGATGGACGCCGGAGGCTGACGCTCTCACGCCCGTTTTTAAGGAGGATTACACGCTGACAGCCAACGCAATCCGCGACTTCCGAAAGGAATGCGGGGGCGAGTGATATGCGGGAAAAGGTAAAAATCGCGCATTTTCTGAGGGCAAGCCTTATAGTTGTTTGCGTTGTCTGCATTGCTGTTTTTACGATTCTGCCGATCTTCTCCAAATATCAGAGCGAAAAGACCATAAGCCATGTTGGAAGCATCTACATGGAAAGCATGAACGAAAGAATATCCATGCACTTTTCCACCATGCTCGACCTGCGTATGACCCAGCTGAACACTCTTGCCGAAACCATACCTGGTGATGCCACCAAAGACAGTGCCGAGGTGAGGGAATGGCTTGAATACAACGGCAAGCTTCGCGGAATGGAGGCTGTTGCCTACTACTTCGACGACGGAAGCTATGAGATAATTTACGGCACACCGGTAACGCCGGCGAATCCCGAGACGTTTTACAAAGCGGTAAGCTCGAATGAGAATACCGTGTCAATAGGAATCGATCCCGACGGCAATCAGTCCGCCACCATCGGCATTCCCTTTGAAATACAGCTTGAAGACGGAAGAAAAAGCATAGCCATTGCCGGCAGAATGCCGATTGATTACATAAGCGAAACCCTGTCGCTCGACGACGAGGACGCTTTGCTTTATTCCTTTGTTATCCGCATGGACGGAAGCTTTGTAATCCGCTCTGCCGGAGCTTACAGAGATAACTACTTCGACCGCGCAAGGGCTCTTTACGAAAGCGTAAACGGCAAAAAGGACGTTGAGCAGTTTATAACCGAGCTTAAAGCCGCAATGGAAGCCGACTCCGACTATTCCGCAATGTTCGTTATGGATGGCATACGGAATCAGATGTACTGCTCCAGCCTTCCGTATTCAGAGTGGTATCTGATTACCATTATGCCTTACGGAACGCTGAACGAGGTTGTAAAGGCTCAGAGCGAGCAGTCGCTGACAATGTTTATAATAGGCTGCGGCATTATCCTTTTGGTTCTGATTGTGATATTTGTGCGCTACTTTGCTCTTAACAACAAGCAGATACGCGAGCTTGAGGAAGCGCGCCAGCAGGCTGTTCAGGCAAACAAGTCGAAGAGCGAATTCCTTTCAAACATGAGCCACGACATCCGCACGCCGATGAACGCAATCGTTGGCATGACGGCAATTGCTCAGGCAAATATTGACAATACAAAGAGAGTTCAGGACTGCCTTAAAAAGATAGCCACGTCAAGCAGACATCTTTTAGGACTTATCAACGACGTTTTAGATATGTCCAAAATTGAAAGCGGCAAGATGATTCTTAATGTCGAGCTGGTATCGCTTAAGGAGATAATGGAAAGCATTGTAAGCATAGTCCAGCCGCAGGTAAGAGCCAAGCAGCAGAAGTTTGACGTGATTATCCACGATATTACCTCGGAAAACGTTTTGTGCGACAGCGTCCGCTTTAATCAGATACTGTTAAATCTGCTTTCAAACGCCATAAAGTTCACGCCGGAGGGCGGAGCGATTGAGATGTCTCTGCACGAAAAGCCTTCCGAAAAGGGAGACGACTACGTTAAGATACTTCTTAAGGTCAAGGACACCGGCATTGGCATGACCGAGGAGTTTTTAAAGCACATTTTCGACTCCTTCACCCGCGAGGATAACAAGCGCGTAAGAAAAACCGAAGGTACCGGCTTGGGCATGACGATAACAAAATATATCGTCGACGCTATGGGCGGAACCATCGACATAAAGAGCGAGCCGGGCGTAGGCACCGAATTTAACATCGCCCTTGACTTTGAAAGATCCGGCGAGCAGGAGGAAATGATTCTTCCGCCGTTTACCATGCTGGTTGTTGATGACGATTCGCAGCTCTGCAAGAGTACCACCGAATCGCTTAAATCAATAGGAATAAGCGCGGAATGGGCGCTCGACGGCGAAACTGCCATCAGCATGGCAACTCATCATCACACCGCGCACAGCGACTATCACATGATTCTTTTAGACTGGAAGCTTCCTGGAATGGACGGCATTGAAACCGCCAGAAGGTTGCGCAGACAGCTTGGCAACGACGTTCCCATCCTTCTTATCTCCGCCTATGATTGCAGTGAGATAGAGGAGGAAGCGCGCGAGGCGGGAATAAGCGGATTCCTTTCAAAGCCGCTGTTTAAATCGACTCTGTATTACGGTCTGAAGCCGTTTATAGACATTCCCGACAAGCCTGCTGACAGCCAGGGCAAGGATGATGACGGCGTAAGCTTCTCCGGCAAGCGCGTGCTTTTAGCCGAGGATAACGACCTCAACTGGGAGATTGCAAGAGAGCTTTTGCAGGACATCGGTTTAGAGCTTGACTGGGCAGAAAACGGTCAGATATGCATAGACAAATTCACCGCTTCGCCGGTGGGATATTACGACGCTGTTCTGATGGACATCCGTATGCCCTTTAAGGACGGCTACGAAGCCACCGACGCCATAAGGCATATGCAGCGCGCAGACGCCAATCTGCCGATAATAGCAATGACAGCAGACGCCTTTGCCGAGGATGTCAAGAGGTGCTTAGAACACGGCATGAACGCCCATGTGGCTAAGCCGATAGACGTTAAAGAAGTAGCAAAGCTGCTGACAAAGTTCTTTAACGAAAGAAAATAAATCCAAACAATAAAAAACAACCGTTCCCCAAACGCGAACATAATCGCCTTGGGGGACGGTTTTTGTATATTAGCAGTGCTAACAACTATATCAATCTCGCAGCTTCGCACTCACTCCCCACCCCTTAAACCATGTGGACTCGCTGGAGCACCAAAAAACATATTGTCTA
>USEH01000082.1 GCA_900553675.1 uncultured Ruminococcus sp.
GCGAGAAGCCGTTATCGACTATTATTTTTCCAAGCTTCTCTATTTCATCTATATATTTATTATCGATTCTGTTAGAAGCTCCGCCATACACGCAGGCGTAATATTTTTTTGACATACTAAAAGTCCTCCTGTCCGGTTCTGTAAATTTATCCACACATATTATTATATGCAATAATTCATATTTCGTCAATACATTTTTTGTGTGAGTTTTGTAATAAATTTGTGTTGATATACAAAAAGCGGCAGGAAAACGCTTCCCGCCGCTGCAATTTGTTCTTATGCTATTCTACTATAAAGGTGTAGAATACATCATCGTCACCGCTGTCTTTATTGATTGAGAAGCGAACGCGATATGTTCCGGCTTCGGCTGGGATGATAACATCAATGCTTTCGGGATTATTTCCTGCACTGATCGTTACAGTTTGGTCAGCAACTGTACTATTTGAGAAGGCACCAAGTAGCCCCTGCTTTTCAACAGTTACGGTGATCTCATTGGCATTGGTACTATATACAACCGAAGATTTATCAATAGTCAAATTCTTGGCAGAAAGACGGTTGGCTATGCATATTGAAAGATTACCGTGACCAGGCAATCTATCATCACCGGTATATGGATTCGTATACTTTTTGCCTGATGCATCTGAAATACTAATCTCGCCGCAGTACGCCATACAGTTGTAAACTTTTACGGCGGTTTCCGCACCGGAGATCATCACATTGCCATACGGAGCAGAAATTGAGCCGCCGTTAGTATCACTCTCACCGGCTTCGCCTTCAACAGTGCCTTTGCTGATGTTGATTTTGCAGAAGTTTTCAAGCCGCATATTATTTGAAGTATAATAATTCTTCAAGGCGGTCTGCTGTTCCTCGGTCATACCAAGGACGGAGTTTTTATCAAGCGTTACGGTTCCGCCGGTGACATTAACCACCGAGTGCATGCCTCCAAGGAAGCCTCCTTTTCCTTCTTTGGAAATAACATTAACCGTGCCGCCGTTAATATTAACGGTCATGCAATCTTTGGCAGGAATTCTATCATAGGTGTAGATATACTTCTCGCCTTGCATCGGGACATATCTTGTATAGCCATACAGCTTACCTGTAGAGCCGATTTGATTTGCTGTTACCACGCCGCCGTTTACGGTTATCTTGCCGTTTACGTCGCCGGTTATGTATTCGGCATCAACCTTTCCGCCGTTTACTACCAGACCGGCATTTGCTTTTCCATCAAGAATATTCTGGTTGGCAGCCATAGTAGACCGGAAGTTTTCTTCCTTATGCAATTCATTGCTGGGGGCAGTTTTTGCGTCGTAGAAGCCTGAAACAACTATTCCGCCGGCATTAAGAGTGGCACTATCATTGACCTCGATATTCGGGCAGAGAAGATAGCCTGTTCCGCCATTTCCAGCGTTAACAATACCTACAGAATAAATTCCGCCGGTCTGACAGATATTGTGCAGCGTTACCGTTCTTGCATTAGCGGAATTATCAAACCCACTGTCAACTCTTATATTATGAGCTGTCTCTTGGGGGGTAACTTTGTCGACAAAGCCTTCAACATTGAATACAGCGCTAGAATTAGTGCTTGTAGAATACGTCATTGATTTTATAGAGCCCTGATGAATTGTAAGATTGCCCAGATAATGGAACAGTGAATCTTCTCTCTTGGGAGTTTCTTCCGACTCTGTCCTGAATCCGTCCTGCAAAAGGGTATAATCGGCGTTGTCGAGGTCTAAAGTCATATCCTTGGCGCAGTAAACCTCAACATCCGCTTTAGGCATAGCAAAGCTCAGCCTGCCCGAAACATTGCTGTTCGGCTGCACGCTGCGAATTATTCCACTGCCATCAACATACCAGATAACGGTATAATCCTTTGCCATGGCAGGGTCATTAAATTCAATAACAATATCTTTGCCGGCAGATACTTTCGCTTTGCTATCTGCTATACCTACCGCGCTGTCATCGCAGGAAACGCCGCTTACCTGATCAACGCCAGACTTGAAAATAATGTCATATTCAGCCTTTGCTGCATACAGCTTCATCTGAATACGGTCATAAGCTTTTGCACTCAAAGCGGTTGTGTCATTCTGTGGGATGCCGGATTCGTTAATAGACGACACTGATTCGCCGTTCAATGATTCCCAGTTCCAATTGGCATCACCGCATCCGCCTGAAAGAACCCTCGGCGGATTAAGCGTCAGCAAGTCGTTGCTCCAGTTCTGCTCTGCAAAGCTCTTGCCGGCTTCCCATGTGGTTTTAAAGCGCAGAGTGTTAGCGTTCAGCGGCTGATTGGTTTCGTCTTTATCGCTGAAAAGCTTTCTGTCAAAGATGTAATTAATATACACATCATGAGCTATTGTGGGCGTGTCAATTATTTTAACTGTGTCCGATATAGTAACAGTACTGCGAGCGTCTATTGTTCCTGATACAGTGTGAACATTTTCAAAAGCTCCGATGCGTTGTGCGGTGATAGTGCCCGCTTTGAATATCCGTTCTTCTCCAGCGGACAGAGCCGTCGCTCAGGGTGGTGGTAAGATTATAGGCATTTCCGACCGTTTCTGCGGTGATATCTGCCGATCCGGACACGGTCAAATCGCCCTTGGTGCCGAAGCTGCCATTGCAGTAAACCTTTCCTCCGCTGACTATTGTATCATTAAAGAAGGTGATGTTGCCAGCCGCATAGATTTCCACATTACCGGAAATCTTAACGGTACGGCTGCGCGAGTCGTCGTTGTAGGTGCTGTTGCCCCAAACCACGCACTCTTTATCTGTCAAGACGCTTGCTTTAACAGCTTGTTCCACCGCTGCGGTATCTAATAATGGATCAGGATGAATGTCACCGGTTGTTGCGTCATAAAGGCTTTCTATAAACTGCTTTACAGGGTTGCCTTCATCTGTCGCCTTTACTGTGTAATCATAATAATTATTATTGGTATTTCCCATTGAAGTCTGAGATTTGTCAGAAGTAGCATCATTCCGCGTTTTATAATAACCCAATAAATAGATTTTGCTAGCGATTGTGTCGCCGCCGAAAGTAAAGTCTTCAATGGTATTTGTCGCCTGAGAAAGCACAGTAAAGGGATAGTTATCATTATTTGCCCTTGCCCTTTCGGTTTGTTTGTTGCCCGTCTCGTGCTGATAATAGCCTAATTTGCCATTTACGTCACCATATTTCCAAAAGCCTACCGGTTAGCTTAAAATCTGGTTTGTAACAACCGTGCCGCCGGTAATGCCGCCGCAGCGACCGAATATTAGGGCATTGCAAACAAGGGTGCCCGAGTTCCATGTATAATTGGAAAGATCACACCTGTTGCCCTTTACTATCAGCCAGCAATCCGAGCCATCCGTCATTTTACCACTTCGACTCCAGTGCTGATAGTTATATTCTACATTGCCGTCTACTACAACCTTTGATTTATTTTGCAGATAAAGTTCTCTCCAGCCAAGCCTTAAATTTTCACGAACACGCAGGTAGGTATCGTCACAATCCAGCTTGTAATAGTTCATAAAGCTGTAAACATCTATCGTCGAATCTATAATCTGCGTATTTGCTTCGGTTCCATATCCGATGTAAATAATCTTGTGCGGGGCTTCGATTGTAGCGTTTCGCATTACCAAATTCCAGTTGCTGTAATAAATTAAATAGTTGAATTCTTGGCTTGAATTTCCTTTTGTGTATTCATTGATTGTTATATTTTCAATAACCTGATCAAAGTTGCCGAAAGCCGTGCCAAGCTTTGCCGTGTCTCTGCGATTTGTACCATAAATATACAAATTATTATGATTAAGATCACGCGATCTCAGCACATCCGGCATTATCGCGCCGACAATGTTATTCGTTCCGACAAAATAAAGCTTTGTATCGTAGGCTTGCTGAGTTTGGTTATCAACAACAATGTTTGCGCAGTCTGCCAGTTGTAACTGTTTTTCATAAATTTCTTCCGGAGTATAGTAAATGGGACTGTTAGAATCCTTTGTAATATTGCAGTCTACATTATTAACAGCGTTTCCGACAGCGTTGTTTATATATGCCTCGCGCATTTCAAGATTTACGTCTTTAAGATATATTCCGCCGGTAAGAGCATTTACAAGCGTAAGCTGATTCTTAGTTGCAACATTATTACTTGTCACACAGAATTTATCCGAAAAGTTCCACTGATAGAAATATGCTCCTTCAGTGATATGGGTGCCATCCTGCTTTGTGCCATCAAGAATCTTAGTATCATCCTTGAACATCGGAGTAAGCTCATCAATCACATCCGCATACCAAAAGCCGCTGATTCTGCGATTGTTGTGCTCAACGTCGGTTTTAAACATAATCGGGCTTTTTGCAATGTCGATATAGATTTCCTTGCCCTTGCCGTATTTCGCGGTTACGTCGTATGCGGGCATCTCAAAGGTGTATGTAATATTGGGGTTGCCAGGACGATATTCGTTTTCCGTCGGGAATATTTTGGTACCGTTTCCGGCTTTAGTCGGATTAAAAGACCACAAAGAGAAATTCTGCGGATTTGTGGAGGGTGTGGTAAGAGTTACAACGCTTCCCTTCGGAACAGAAATTACACCGGCAGCGGCAGAAGAATTTATTGTCTTTATCTCGCCGGATTTATCGGTATAGGAAAGGCTCCAGCCTGTGGGCATAGTTTCAGGCAGAGTAAGATTGTAGCTCATAACTCCCCAAATGGCCGCTATTGTCAGGTTTGCATTATGGAGTGATTTCTGATAATCGGCAAGAGTTGTGTTTGCCGGAGGTGCAAGCATACCATTGTCGCCATACTGGAATGTTGAGCTGCCCGAAATCAGCTGATTGGTGGCTTGCGACTTCCAGCCGTTGAAGGTCTGAGCCGTTCCGTCATCGCTGCTATCCTGTAAAATCGGTAAACTGTCTTCACTAGGCAAATCTTTAAATGCCCAGCTTAAATAACTATATATACTCTGACCATAGGTAATCTGACCGCTGAAAATAACTGAACGATCATCAATTGTTACTTTATTTTCTGCAGTAGCTCCGGAAACCGCATCATATCCGCCTGTTATATCTATAGTTATCCCTTTGTAATTTTGGTATGTGCTTCCTCCATCAAAGGATATAAGCAGATTCTCATCATTTTTAACATCAGAACCAAGGAACAGGGTGATATTAAACTTATCAGGCACCCATGTAGCTACCATATTAATGCTGAGACTGCCATCTTCCACCACGTTGCAGTCTCCATACAAAACTGTATAGCTTGTGCTCTGACCTTCCAAAGGCACGGGCAAGATATTAGTATCGCTGATTTTCCAGCCGTTAAACTTATATCCGAATCGGAAAGGCGTTGGAAGCACGGCTCTTCGTCTACCTTCGCTTTCACTTCACTTGTTCTTTGCGGGAGATTTCCGCTTTCATCCTGGTCGCTGTTGTATATATCGGGGTCAAAGCCCAGATCAAGCTTGATTGTAACATCCATCGGCTCCATCACCGGAGTAAGGAATAAATTGCCGGACTGAGTTGTAAGCTCTTTAACAGCTTCTCCGCCATCAGCAATTCTCCAGCCCATGTAATTGTAGCCGTCTTTTGTATATTCCGGCAAAGCTACAAACGCAGCTTGCTTAAATCCACTGTCAGTATGATATCCGCATATCTTGCTTCCGGTGCCGCCTATGTGGCTTTCTACTCTGTATGTAGAGGCGCAATCACCTTCCGGCTCAAAAGTATCGTCGTCGAGCGATTGGTAAACTATAGTATAATCACAGTAATATGCTATGTTTCCACTGTGGCTTAAAACAGTATCAATAAACATTACAACGTTTCCAAGCTTGGAAATCCTCGACTTGTAAACCCCGACAAGCTTATCCGCAGGAACCGGCATAGTATCGTCGGCATTGTTGGCAATACCGCGTGTTATCCAGGCAATTCCGCCGTTCTGCTCGGAGATTCCCACAACCGAGTGGGTTACTATGCTTGTTCCGTTGCCCGCAGGGTCGAAGAAAGCAATATAGTCCCCGATTTTTATATTTTCGGGTTCTTCTGTGTGACAGAATATCAGATCGCCGCTTTGAATATCGGGATACATCGAATCGGTGAGAACTATCAGCGGGAATATTCCGCCGACGCTCGGAACCTCATCGCGGTTGGTGAAGCTTCTTATTATCAGGGTGACATTTATTATAAGTATAGGCAGAAGTATCACGCACAGAACCGCTCCGACGACCGTTGCAACACGGTGTGCGGCACCGGATTTCTCTTCTTTGTTTTCACGATTCATCCGCCATATTACTCCCCTTTCGTGCGCCCGAATCTCAGCAAAGCCTTGGGTTTGCAACATAATTTGCCTTATGTTATAAAGGTATCGCAAAATAGCGGTTATGTAACAGGATTTTTTGGCGATTTCGGAATTTTCTGCAATTATTCCCTGTACATTTCAGAAGAAAATGACAGCGCACAAACCATCCGGCAGCTACATATACTTATATCAAAGATAAATCACGGACAGATGCCCGACAATTGGCATGGCAAACAAGCCTTGTTGAAAAATACTCAAAAGGCTTGTTTACTATGCGGAAAAATCATAAAATTCGTGTTAAATTTTAGATTTGACCACCATTTCTATTGACAAATTCTGCGATGTATATTATAATATCTCTAAATCAGGGGGACGGAAAGTATTCTGTCCTTTTGCAATTGCAGCATAAGGCAAATTATGTTGCATACAAAGCGGATTCCGAAGCCGGAATATCCGCTTTTTTGTTTTAAATTACAAGCCCCAGCCCGTCCAGTCTGCGGCGATGCTCCGCTCCGCTTGTTATAATATAAATCCTGGTGGTGTTTATGCTGCTGTGTCCCAGAATATCCGCAAGCTTTGCAATGTCCTTGTCGACAGAATAAAAGCATCTGGCAAAAAGATGCCTTAGGTTGTGCGGAAAGACCTTTCCTTCGTCTACTCCCGCATCCCTGCACAGCGATTTCATCATTCGCCAGATACAGCTTCTGTTCAGCGGCGTGCCACTTTTTGAAACAAACACCGTTCCGCAGGCAAGCCCCTCGCGGCGGATATATTTCTTCAAAAGCCTTTGAAGCCTTTCCGGAATAAGGATGGTTCTTGTTTTTCCCTTAAGACTGATGACAGCCTCTCCGCGGTTTATGGCTTCAACGGTAATAAATTTCAGCTCCGAAACCCTTATTCCAGTGCCGCAGATCGTCTGTAAAATCAGCGAAAGGCGGTCTGTTCCGCCGCCTGCCGGCAGCTTTTACAAGCCTGAAATATTCCTCCTTGCTAAGCTCCCTTTCGGCGGGACAATAAGCTCTTTTCTGAATTTTTAAAAGCTTAAGCTCAAGATCGGCTCTGCCTGCAAAGGAAAAAAGCTGTTAAGCGCGGAAAGCTTGGCGTTAACGCTGACCGGCATATACTTAAGCTCAAGCTGACGCTTATAAGCCAGAACCGCCTCCTTTGTCAGCTCGGCAGAGCCGAGATATTCAAAAAAGCAGATTATATCCCGCCTGTACTGCGCTATGGTTGCGCGGCTTTTCTCGTCCTGTTCAAGATGGCTTATATAGGCGTTGAGCCTGTTTTTGTATGCGGTATTATCCATAAAAACCTCCGGATATTTTTTCTAATGATATTATAGCCCTGTGTCTTTGATTTTTATACTACAATAATGTTTATAAAAAGCCAAGACTCATTTCAAAAATTACCACTGATATATTGACGACCGTTGCAGATAATACTTGTGCAAACTCATTTAAGACGCAAAAATCATTTATGCGTGCTTAACAATGTTTGAGCAAACGGTATCAAAAAATATTATTCGCGGTATCGTTTGAATTATCATGTTATAAAGGAGTGTTTTATAATGAAAGGTATTACCAGCGATCAGGGCAGACAGACTCTTGAGCAGTTCAAGATCGAAGCTGCCAACGAAGTAGGTGTTAATCTTAAGAACGGTTACAACGGCGACCTCACCTCTCGTGAGGCTGGCTCCGTAGGCGGTCAGATGGTTAAAAAGATGATCGACGCTTACAAGACCGGCAACGTCAGATAAAAACATCCGCCCTTGATATCGGGATTTTCCTGAGAAAAAGGCAGTCCGGAACAGACACTGGGAATTATGCCCGGAGACTGTTCCGGACATTTTTTATCCCTTTCGTGATTTATCGCTGCAATTCTTAATTTTTCTTAATAAAATACAATATTTAGTGCAAAACCCCTTTATTTTTTCAGCGAGTTGTGCTATGATAGTGTTGTATAAATCTTAGCGAAGGAGCGAATCATTATGAGCAGCAACTATTACAGACCACAAAGAAAGCGCGTTAAGCTCAGGTATAAAAACATAGCCATGCTTTTGGCAGTGCTTATGTTGATTATAGTGCTTATCACCGCTTCCTGCAACGCTGTAAGAAAAGGAAGAGAGGACAATAACGTCGACGATAAGGGCGACGATAAAGGCGTAGTCACCGGTCAGCAGAGCATCACGCCGGACGACGACGGCGTTTACAGAGTAAACCTTCCCACCAAACCCTCCGGCGAGGATAGTCAGGGCGTTCAGCCCACCCCAGAAGGCACTCCCGACCCCACGGATCAGCGCTCATATGTCTTCGACTTTGTAAATAAAACCCAAGCCGACCTTGGAACCGGAAACCTTGTTCTGGTAAACAACCGCATAAAGTTCCTTGGCACCGTCAACGAGGACGAGCTTGTGATAGTCCACGATATGAAGAACAAGGCTTACTGGGTCAGCGACAGAAACGTAAAGCTTCTGCCGGTGGCTATGGACGCTCTTAACTCCATGCTTCTGGACTTCAAAAATGCCACCCAGAACGGCAACGTAATGGCAAGAAGCGGCTACAGAACAATCCAGTATCAGGAACAGCTTTATAACGAAGAGCTTGCCAAGAACGGCGCGGATTCCTCAACGCTGGTCGCAATGCCCGGCTACAGCGAGCATCACACCGGCTTGGTTGTAGACTTCACCACCTACAACGGCAAGAGCTACGAAGATTTCACCGGCGAGGGCGACTATGCATGGATAATGAACAACTGCGATAAATACGGCTTTATCAACAGATATCCCGCAGGAAAGGAAAAGCTTACCTTTATCGATAACGAGCCGTGGCACTTCCGCTATGTCGGCGTTCCGCACGCTTCAATCATGAAGGATTACGGCTACTGCATGGAGGAGTATATCGACTTCATCAAAAACTACACCATAGATACCAGTATGTTCTTGAAGGAAATGCCCAACGGCGCCAAGTATCTTATCTACTACGTGCCTATGGTTAACGCCGAAAATACCGCGGTTTATATTCCTCTTAAGGAAGACCCGCTCTATCCCGAAAGCCCCAACAACTGGAAGCCGTATCCCTATGAAATATCCGGCGGACAAAAACAGCGTATCAGCATTGCAAGGGCACTGGCAAAACATGCGCCGATTTTGGTGCTGGATGATTCAACATCCGCTCTGGATATGGAGACGGAACATGAGATCCAGAAAACATTAAATGAATTAAAATTAAAAAATCATATTTTAGTAGCAGCTAT
>USEH01000083.1 GCA_900553675.1 uncultured Ruminococcus sp.
ATACCACAGATTGTTGGAAAAAGCCAGCGAGTTGCTGGCTTTTTCGACGGGCTGAACGGAGATGGCTTCTGCCATCTCCGCTTTTTAATATGCATTATTTTATTGTGCATTGAAATTTTTGATGATATCCAAAGCAGTCTTACTGATATTGTCGGGAATGGCGGCGGGGCGTGCAAGTATATAGCCCTGCAAAAGGTCAACCCCAAGATCTAAAACCTTGGTAAGCTCAGACGGAGTTTCAATTCCCTCTGCTATTATAAACATATCCCTGTCGTGGGCATAGTCTACTATGTTTGAAACTATCCTCTGCTTATCAATGTCGGTATCGATATCGCGGATTATGGATATATCCACCTTTATGAACTTAGGAGAAAGCTCCAGAAGATTAAGCTCTCCATTGTAGCCGCTGCCGTAATCGTCCAGCGCAAAGAGACAGTTTTCGCCGGCAAGTGCCTTCTTCTTTTCCATGATTTCGGAATCGAGATCTTCAAACTCGGTTATTTCGGTTACAATACTATCCTTAAAGCAGAAGTATTCATAATTGAATTTATCCTGAGCGCGTTTGGACATAATCTGACTGGCAAAGGAATTTACAAACAGATAGGCTTTCTCGTCAATCTTATTCATCGCCAGCAGCTCTTTATAGCGCTGCAGTGCCTTAAGCCATGTCAAGTCCTCGATATCCTGAAGGCGCTTTTCCTCCCTTGCTATTTCCAGAATATTGGCAGGGCTTCTGAGCGTGGGCAGGTCAGAACGCATAAGCGACTCATACGCCGCAACGCTGCCGTCCTTACTGCTGAAAATGGGCTGGAAGTGGTAAATAAGCCTTTCCTCCATGATGAGCTTAAAGAAGTCCTGACGCGAATTAAGCATAAAGCTTTCACGATTATAGACATCCATATCAAAGTTTTCAACTTTGCCCTTGCGTCCGTTCTTTGCCTTATACATTGCAAAGTCTGCATACTTCATAAGCTGCCAGAAGTCAGACGAATCTCCGGGATACCAGGCAACGCCGCCGGAGGCGGATATCAGTGTCGTTTCACCGGTCGGAAGCTCAAAGATGTTGGTTTTAATATCAGCAGAGAACTTGTTGACGGCTTTTTTTAAGCTGTCAAGCTCCTTATATCCGTAAAACAGGATAAAGAACTCGTCGCCCGAAACTCTTGAGCAAATAGCTCCGGCAGGAGCGTGTTCCGCAAAGCTTGCCGCCGCCTGATGAATATACTTATCGCCGTAATCATGACCATAATGGTCGTTTATGGTTTTAAGGTTATCCAGATCAAGCATCATAAGAGCGGCATAGCACATTTTCTCCTTATCGGCAAACAGCTCTTCGGCGCGGTCGTAAAACGCTCTTCGGCTGATTAAGCCTGTAAGCATATCGTAATCGCGTTCGTGCTGAATCATGAATCTTTCCAAAGTTGCCATAGTAACGTCCTCAGCGACGCCGACAAGTCTGGTTTCGGTATCGGTGACGTTTATTCTTATGTATCTTACAGCGCCTGGAACCGGCTCAACCTTATAAAGCACGCTTCCGTCAGGCTCGTTTAGTCCGGTGAGCGACGACTTAAGCTCGGAATTTAATTTCAAAAACTGCCCAACGGTTATATCATCAGCATTAACGTCATTCATGCCGAGCATTTTGAAATAATTATCGGTAACATAAACCGTGTTGATATCCTTTCGGATTTCAAAGCCACCCAGCTCTACACTTGCAAGCTGGATTATCTGCAAAAACCTTGTTGAGGTGCCGACAACCTCCTGGCAGAGATATTTGAAATCGTTTGCAAAGCGGTCGAGCTCCTTTATGCCGGTAACAGAAAGGCTGGGGATTCCGCTTACCTTTCTTGCCTCGGAAATCTCACCGGACAGCCTTTTTATGGGGGCGGAGAATCTGCGGCTTATGATAATGCTTCCTATAATTCCCGCTATGAACATGAATATAACGTCTAAAATAAGAAGACTTACCATATGGTTGGAGAACTGATATATATTTTTAGCCGGCACAGCGCCGAGTATCGCCCAGTAATCGTTTTCAAACGGCGAATTATTGCTGTAAAGATAGATAGGAACAGCGGAGGCAAAATACGAATTGCCTTTATATTTAAAGGAATATCCGTCGTTGGCGCGGGAAAGGCTTAAAGAAACCTCCTTGCTCTTTGAAAACTGTTCGCCGTTCCACAAAATCGGAGTTACTATTTTCAAAGAGTTTACGCTGGATTTCTGTTTAATAACAAAATATGTACCAACGTTATCATCGTAAAGCTCGGTATACGGAAGCAGCGACAGCAAATAATCATCCGCTATATCTATACCTAAAACACCGTAAATAGTACCGTCGCTCAGAACAAGCGGTATGGAATAGGTTATTGCGGTGATATCGGAATCCACAAGAAGATGTGCTGAGCCGCCCCAGTAACCGTAATCGCAGGCATCATTAACTCCGCCCGACTTAAACGCTGCCTTGATAGGTTCGGTAAAATATGCAAAGTTTTCTGGAGTATCCTTATCCTCAGTGAATGTGAACTGAGGCTTCCAGCAGCTGTCGGTGGATATATTGAGTCCCTGAACAACCTGAACCGACGCTCTGCACAGAAGAAGATCTTCATATCTTTCGGAAGGAGTAGAGGTAGGATCCATATCGCGGATGTATATGCCCGTTCGGTTGGGAATCGTCTTCATTTTGGGGATATCGTTTATATTGGTAGTGTTGAAAACAACGTATATTCCCGAAAGACGCTTTGAATACAGCGTTGAAATCAGATCATCGACAATATCCATAACAAGCGGTGTGCTGACATTGGAATTGCTTTGAAGCTCTTCAATATTTATTGTACCATCGCCTATCATGCTTTCAGCCTTGGAGTTAATCGTGGATGCAAGCACATCAAGATCGGACCAGTTATACAGTGCCGAGCTGAAATAGTTTGCCCTGTTCTGAAGCTGTTTTAATATAAGATCCTCCGAGTTTCGGTTAAGGCGCTGCAAAACGTTGGTTCCGGCTAACACTGATATAAGCAGAATTACCTCAACAATTACCAGTATTATCATCGGAACAATTATAGTCCTGAAAACCGACTGCGGCTTTGAGGGCGAAGCATAATTCAGCTTATGCAGGATTTTTTCCATTAAAGACTGCATAAGCAGCCCCACCTCCTTTATGTAATCATGATGTAAAAAACTGTTTTCATGATTTAATCCGTCAAGCGACGATTAAGATTATGTCCTTATTTACCCTCAAACTCTTTAAGAGCCGCTAAAACCTGATTATACCATGCTTCAAAGTATTCGTCTGAAACGAAATCCTTAACAGCCTGTTCAAGCGTTTCGCCCGCAGCCAGACGCTTTTTAACAACGGCGCAGTCGGCGGCAGCGATGTCGCTCATTGAATATTCTAAAATCTTCCTTGCCTCGCTTCCGTGGTCAAAAGCCTTCAGAGTATAAAGCGTGTATGAACTTACCGTTGTAATAGCGGAATAAAGAACATCTTTGATTGTGCGTGAAAGCTGAGGCACCTGCTCTGAAATCACATCAATATTGTTGGCATCCTTTCTCACCGGAAGATAGCCTGAACCTATGGAAAAGGCTATATTCTGCTCGTTTGAAGTGAACCACTTTAAAAATTCTACAGAAGCGCGGATTTCCTGCTCGCTGGTATTTGTAACTACCATTCCTGCTCCCTGCTGAACAGCATAGCCCAGGCTGTCTTCAAACTGAGGGCACTCAAACACCTTCATTTCAATCGGCTTTTCCTCATTATCTCCTAAAACAACCTTATCAGGGAAGAAGGTCGCGCCGGATGACGAGCCTACAAACGCAAGAATATTGCCGGTTTTAACATCGTCGCTGCGGAATCTTCCGGAAGATGCGAAATAGCCCTTTACATAGGGAACATAGTAGTTATCCCAAAGCTTTCTTATGGTGGGCTTATCAAAGTCGAGCGTCATAACGCCGTCTTTAACCGAAAAAATCTCATGCCCAAGCTGCATTGAGCCTATTATCATATAGTTAGCCATAGCGTCTCTGCCGTAGAGCGCCTTGCCGTCGTTCGGAACGTCGGGCGTAAGGCTGTCTGTCCACTCGTAGTACTTTTGTGAGACGGCTGTAAGACCTTCTATCGTGGAGAAATCGCTGTATTTTGCGCCGGTTGCATCGGAAAAGGTTTTCCAATCGGTTTTATTCAGCAGGAAAAGCTCGGTAGACTTGGCACAGGGGAATATCTTTATACTGTCTTCCGCACCGAATCTTCCCTCGTCAACATAGCCTTCAACATATTTGTCCAGCTCTTCATCGGTAAAATACTCGGAAAGATTCGCAACAAGTCCGAGCTGATCTATAGCATATGCAGTATCGACATATGCCGCAAAGATATTCGGAATTTTATCGGCGCCTACCTTATTCTGAGCAGACTCAAGAACGTTGGTTTCAAGATCGGTTACCGAGCCCTGGCTATAGCTTTCAACCGTAATTCTTTTTTCGTGCCCCACGGTATTATTGAACTCTTCAACTAAAGCGTTGAAGGCGGTCAGCTGGGCGCCGTTATAATAGGTCCACACGCTTATCGTAACCGGACCATTCTCAGATTTTTTCCAGTTGTTTTCGGCAGCAGAACAGCCTGAAAGCAGGATTACCGCCGCGGTAAGTATTGCAGATAATCTTTTCATATTGTTTTCCCCTTTGGATATAAGTGTATGCATATTACTACACAATATCTTTTTAAAGTATATCACAAATACTAAAAAAATGCAATATGTTTCTGCGTACTTTTGTCATTATATACAATAATATCTCATTTGGCTGTATGCTATGCTTTTTTTGCCAATAAAAAATGCGCAGAGACGGTGTTTCTCTGCGCAAAAAACTTTATTTACTTGGAATATTCAACAAGCTTTGAAGAATCAAGCTTATCGTAATCTGAGATAAAGCCTGCAAGCTCGGCGGCAATAGCCTTAACTCCTCCAACGCTGTCCGACTCGATGTTGAGCGGCATAAGCGGCTCGTGAAGGGATAAGCGAAGCAGGAACCATCCGTCGCCGTGCTCCTTGTCTAAATTTACCCTTACGCCCTCGTAGTTGCTGGCTTCCAGGCTCCAGCCCGTGCGGGATGCGGCATAGGTCTTCAGATCCTCGATAATTGCGTTGCCGTAGGGCTTGAAATCCTCCAAGGCTATGTTCATTCTGAATTCCATGCTTTCGGTGGGTTCTTTCAGCGTCTCAATAAGCGAATGAAGAGTGTAGCCCATCTTCACCGCACGCGAAAGCTCGATAATAAGCCTTGTGACTATATACGCGCCGTCGTCGAGGAAGTAGTTATCCTTGAAAGCGCCGTGACCGGATGTTTCTATTGCAAGCTGGCTGTCTGTGCCCTCGTTGTTGAGCCTGATGGACTCGTTGATGACGTTGCGGTATCCCCTCTTGAAGCGGTGATGCACCCCGCCCTTTTCCTTTATGAACGCCGCTAAACCGGAGCTTGTTACAGAGTCGGTTACAATTGTGGTTCCGGGGTGGTCGCGCAGGAGCATCGCCGAAAGCATTGCAATAAGGCGGTTGCGGTTAAGCTCGGAGCCGTCGGACAAAACGGCACCCGCACGGTCTACGTCGGTGTCAAAGATAATTCCCAAATCAGCCTTTGATTCCTTTACAGCCTCGGTTATGCTTGCCATTGCCTCCTTGTTTTCGGGATTGGGAATGTGGTTGGGAAAGCTGCCGTCCGGCTCTAAATATCTCGAGCCCGTGATATCAGCTCCGAGCGGAACCAGCACCTTTTCGGCGTAGAAGCCGCCCGCTCCGTTTCCGGCATCAACAACAATTCTAAGACCTTCAAGAGGCTTATCCGAGCCGCAGGAGGTGCGTATCATATCGGCAAGACGCTTTGAGTATACGCTCATAAACTCGCCCTTTTCTATTTTGCCGACAGGAAGACCTGTATGCTCGTCGCTCTCGGCAAACGCTATCATATCCTTAATGTCGGAGGCTTCAACGCCGCCGTCCGGTGTGAAGAACTTGTAGCCGTTGCGGTTATAGGGCAGGTGCGAAGCGGTTACCATGACCGCACCGTCGAACATATAGCCCTCGGTTTTGGTTATCATGAACATGGCAGGGGTACTTGTCAAGCCCATATCGGTGACGTTTATGCCCTCGGCGGCAAGCTCACTTGCCATCCATCCCAAAAGCTTTTCGCCCGAAAGGCGGGAATCTCTGCCCAGCGCAACTCTCAAATCGCTCTTTCTTGCTCTTTTAATCAGCCAGAGCGCAAAGCCGCGCGCGATATCACGGCAAGCCTGCTCGGTCAGGTTGACCTCCTGCCCCGGTACGCCTTCTATTGCTATGCCCCTTACATCGCTTTCATTTCTCAGCTTTGAATAGTTTTTCATACAATGTTCCTCCAATTTATGTCAAATTTTGTTGATAATCAGCTTTCCGTTTTCGCGGCTGCCAGTTACCGTGTAGCCCGCTTCGCCGTTGAACTCTGCAATATCCTTTGCGTTTTCGGGGTTTACAAGCCGAATCTTTCCGCCCTTGTTGGCTTTAAGACTGAATTTTGTAACCTTGCCGTCCGCCCAGTCGATATCAACTGTAACGTCTCCCCTTGCCTTCAAGCCGCGGACTGAGCCGTTTTTCCATTCCTGCGGGAGTGCGGGAAGAAGCACTATAACTCCGTTCTGGCTCTGCAATAGCATTTCGGCGATTCCGGCAGCACCGCCGAAGTTGCCATCAATCTGAAAAGGCGGGTGCATATCAAAGAAGTTGGGATAGGTCGAGCGGGAAAGAAGGGCGTTGACGTTTTCTAAAGCCTTTTCACCGTCGCGGAGTCTTGCCCACATATTTATTATCCACGCACGCGACCAGCCGGTGTGTCCCCCTCCGCCGCTTAAACGTCGTTCAAGAGTTACTCTTGCCGCCTTGAAAAGCTCGGGCGTGTCCTCCAAAGTAATCTGTGATGAGGGATGAAGTCCATAAAGGTGTGAGATATGGCGGTGTCCCGGCTCGGTTTCCTCGTAGTCCTCATACCACTCCATTATCTGACCGTACTTGCCGATGGACGGCTTGGGAATCTTGGGAAGCATATCCGCAAGCTCGGCAGTGAGTTCGTCCTCCTCGCCCAAAAGCTTTGAAGCGGCGATACAGCTTTCAAACAAATCACGGACTATCATAGAGTCCATCGTCGGTCCCACGCAGATCTGACCGTTCTCACCGGAGGGGTGGATATAGGTGTTTTCGGGGGAGATGGAAGGACCTGTTAAAAGCTTGCCATCATGCTCGAACATATAGCCGGTAAAGAATCTGCAGGCTTCTTTTATTATGGGGAGGTATTCGCGCAGGAAATCCTTATCAAGAGTGTATTCGTAATGAGTCCAGATATGGGTGCAGAGCCACGCAGCACCCATCGGCCAGATTGTTGCGGTTATGCACAAGTCCTGCGGGGCGCAGTCACCGAACAAATCGGTGTTATGGTGGGCAACAAAGCCTTCAAGACCGTACATATCGTGCGCAACCTTTTTGCCGTTCGGAAGCATGGTTTTAAGATGCTCGAAAAGAGGCATATGACAGTCGGAAAGCGCGCAAACCTCCGCCGGCCAGTAGTTCATTTCGGTGTTAATATTTATTGTGTACTTGGAACCCCATGCGGGATATCTGTCCTTATTCCAGATTCCCTGCAAATTAGCCGGCTTTGTTCCCGGGCGAGAGCAGGAAATAAGCAGGTATCTGCCGAAGTCGAAATACAGCTCGGCAAGCTTGTTATCCTGCCTTTCTGAAGCTTTTTTCAGCCTTACATTCGTCGGCTCGGTGCTGTAATCCTCGCTGTCGAGAGTGAGAGATACTCTGTTAAAATAGCTCTTATAATCGGCGATGTGGCGGGCTTTAACGGCGTCATAGCCGATATTCAGGGCGTTTTCAATAACACCTTGGCACCACTCGGTAATATTCTCCCCGTGATAGTCGGTACGGATGGTTATGTATAGCGTGAAGGAGTCGGCGTCGAAGATTTCAAGGCAGGATTCATTGAAAATCGCAACTCCGCCGTCGTTTTCGCAGGCTGCGGATATGCAGTACTCGCAGCCGTCCTCCGGCTGTTTTGCAAAGATATTCAGTCCGGTTTCTGTGAGCTCATATTTAAAGGTGCGCTCGCTCCGGCGGCTGAAATCTATTTTTGCGCTTGACTTTCCACCGTCCGTTGAGTACTGGTGAACCGTAATGACATTATCCGGCGCGCTTACAAAGAATTCGCGCGAATACTTATGTCCGTCCGCGCTGTAATCAACCGTGCAGACGGCGTTTGCGATATCCAGCGTGCGCTTATAGTCGGCATAGCCGGAATGTCTGAAGTTGAACCATATATTCTCCGCCGTATCGTAATGACGCTCCTGATCGGGGTGTGGGAACATATCGCTCTCTTCCAGCTCAACGGCTTCCTTGATTCTGCCTTCAAGAAGAAGCTGACGAACCTTTTTATAAGAATCGCGCGATTTGGAGTTTACCCTGTTTCTGCCGCCGTTGCCATACCAGATGGTTTCCTCGTTAAGCTGCAGGGTGTCGTTAATCGGGTCGCCGTAAACCATCGCTGCGATGGTTCCGTTGCCTATTGGGTAGGCTTCGTTCCAACCGTTTTTGTCCCATTCCCTGCCCTGCTCCTCACCTGTCGGGGCGGGAGAATCAAGCCATATTTTCTTATCATAATAATTAATCGACATAATATAACCTTCCTTTGTACTGAAATTCATATTCACGCTTTTATGCGTACAGGTATATTATAAACTAATTATCGCGCGGTTGCAATAGAGTTTTGTAAAAAAGTTGGGAACTTAGGACGGGTGTTTCTCAAAATAAAAAAGCAAGGCAGATAACCTTGCTTTTTTGTTAATCACATTATTCCAGATCCAAAACGCATTCGTTAAGCAGCTTCGGGATATCCAGATTCTGCGGGCAATGCTCTTTACACTGTTCGCAGCCTATGCAGTCGCTTGCCTTGCCGGATTTGGCGGTTATTTCGCCATACTTGCCTTTAAGCTCGCCGAGCTTGCGCATATCGCGCTTATACTCGTTGTAGACGGCAAAGATATCGGGGATGGAAATGCTCATCGGGCAGCCGTCTGTGCAGTAGCGGCAGGCGGTGCAGGGTATCGCGAACTTGAGGTTTTGGGCAACCTTGTCGATTACCTTGTAATCCTCCTCGCAAAGCGGCTTGAAGTCCTCCATGTAGCTTGTGTTGTCCTCAACCTGCTCCATATTGCTCATTCCGCTGAGGACTGTCATAACATTGTCCAGCGAAGCGCAGTATCTTATCGCCCATGAAGCGTATGAGGGCTTGGGGTCGTATTCATCGAATATCTTGGCAGCGGATTTGGGGAGATTTGCAAGCGCTCCGCCCTTAACAGGCTCCATAAC
>USEH01000084.1 GCA_900553675.1 uncultured Ruminococcus sp.
GGTCTTGTTACTCTTGCCTCGGCAATAGGCGAGGAAGCCGTTACGCTTGAGGATGTCTGCGAGCCGTTTTTGATGCAGCTCGGCTTTTTGGCAAGAACTCCGCGCGGAAGATGTGCTACAGACCTTGCGTATAAGCACCTTGGAATATTAAAGGACGGTCAGACCACTCTCGACATTTAATGCATATACGAATTAACAATAAAGGAGTATTATGACATGGGAAGACTATTCGGTACAGACGGCGTAAGAGGCGTTGCCATCAGTGAGCTTACTACTGAGGCAGCAATGCTTATAGGCAGAGCTGCTGCCGTAACCCTTGCAAAAAACTCTCGCCGCAAGGCAAAGATATTGATTGGAAAGGACACCCGCGTTTCCTGCGATGTGCTTGAATCTGCGCTTATCGCCGGAATATGCTCTGTCGGGGCGGATGTTCATACCATCGGAATACTTCCGACTCCGGCTGTTGCATATCTTACTGTTAAATACGGTGCTGACGCCGGCATAATGATAACCGCTTCGCACAATTCCTTTGAATTTAACGGTATTAAGATATTCTCTTCTTCTGGATATAAGCTTCCGGATGAGGTTGAAGAGGAAATAGAACGTCTTGTTTTCGACGCTCAGGATGAAATGCAGCCAACCGGAAACGACAATCTCGGCAAGGTCATCTTTGAAAAGAACGCCGAATGGGATTATGTGCGGTATCTTCTTAAATATATAGACTCCGATCTTTCAAGGATGAGAGTTGTAATTGATTGTGCCAACGGAGCAACCTATTCCTGCGCCGAAAAGTTCTTTAACGGCATAGGCGCTTCCGTGGTTATGATAAACAATAAGCCGAACGGAATTAATATAAACTCAGACTGCGGTTCAAATAATCCGGAGTCGCTTTCAAAGGCAGTTCTTAATAATCATGCAAATATCGGGCTTGCCTTCGACGGCGACGGCGACAGGTGCCTTGTAGTCGATGAAAAAGGAAACGTAATCGACGGCGACAATATTATTGCTCTGCTGGCATTGAGTATGAAGAATGAAGAAAAGCTGCGCTCTAATACCTGCGTTGTCACTCAGATGACGAATCTTGGATTTTTCAAGTGGGCAAAGGAGAACGGAATCGTTGTTTCAACAGCTCCCAAGGTCGGCTCCGGTTATGTGCTGGAGCGGATGATATCGGATAATTACAATCTCGGCGGCGAGCAGTCGGGGCATATAGTTCTTGGTGACCTTGAAACCACCGGCGATGGAGAGCTTACCGGTGCTAAGATTCTTGAAATCCTTAAAAAAAGCGGCAAGAAAATGAGCGAGCTTGGCAAGGTGTTCGAGCCTTATCCTCAGATTCTTTTGAACGTAGGAATACGGCAGGAGTATCGAGGTGTTTGGAAGCAGATACCGGATATCGTTGAAATGATAGACTATTGCTCTGATAAGCTTGCGGACGATGGCAGAATTTTAGTCCGCGAGTCCGGAACGGAGCCTGTTATAAGAATAATGGCAGAGGGCAGAAACGAAGAGGCTATTTATCAGTATGCCAACGCCATTGCAAAGGTAGTTAAAAATCGTTTAGGGGAGACTTGATTAAGTGAGAGCTGCAGACAACTGGAAGGATTACAGGCTTATAGACGCTTCCGAGGGCGACCGTCTGGAATCATGGAGCGGAATTAAGCTTGTAAGACCCGATCCTCAGATAATTTGGAAAACCGATAAAACAAATCCCTTTTGGCGATCGGCGGATGCGATTTATCATCGCTCGCAAAAGGGCGGAGGCGAATGGGAATATAAGCGAAAGCTCCCCCAAAGCTGGACTGTCAGCTATGGCGAGCTGACTTTTATCATTCGTCCGACCGGCTTTAAGCATACCGGTCTTTTTCCGGAGCAGGCTGTAAACTGGGACGTTATGGCTGATATGATTAAGTCAGCAGGAAGACCGATAAACGTTTTGAATATGTTTGCCTACACCGGCGGAGCAACACTTGCCTGCGCAGCGGCGGGAGCAAGCGTCTGCCATGTTGACGCTTCTAAGGGCATGGTTCAGTGGGCAAGGGATAACGCCGAAAAATCCGGTCTTTCGGACAGACCGATAAGATGGATAGTAGACGACTGCGAAAAGTTTGTCGAGCGCGAAATTCGCCGCGGAAGAAAGTATGACGCTGTTGTTATGGACCCTCCGAGCTACGGCAGAGGTCCTTCGGGCGAGATATGGAAGCTTGAAGACAGCGTTTACGACCTTGTTGAGCTGACCTCAAAGGTTTTAAGCGATAAGCCACTGTTCTTCCTGCTGAACAGCTATACCACAGGGCTTTCGCCGTCGGTTATGGCATATATTCTCGGAAGCGTTTTGACGAAGAGGTTCGGCGGTGATGTCAGTGCCGATGAAATCGGTCTGCGGGTTGAAGAAACCGGTATGGTTTTGCCGGCAGGAAGCACCGCTATATGGAAAAGTACAAATAATTAATCTTGAAGGAATAGTATGGATAATTTTATTGAAATCAATAACGCAAGCTTTTCATATGTCAACGACTTTGAAGAAAGATCTGTCAAAAACACTGTCATAAAGGATGTATCCCTTAAGATAGACAGGGGAGAGTTCGTTGCAGTGCTTGGTCACAACGGAAGCGGAAAGTCGACGCTTGCAAAGCTTCTTAATGCAATAAACCTGCCGGATGAGGGAAACGTGCTGATAAACGGCATGGATACAAGGGACGAACGAAATCTTTACAACATCCGCCGGACGGTGGGAATGGTTTTTCAGAACCCTGATAACCAGATAGTAGCGACCGTCGTTGAAGAAGATGTTGCATTTGCTCTTGAAAACATAGGCGTTGAGCCAAAGGAAATCCGCCGCAGGGTTGATGAAGCTCTTAAAACGGTTGGAATGTATGAGTATCGTGAACATGCTCCTCACAAGCTTTCTGGCGGTCAGAAGCAGCGAGTTGCGATAGCCGGAGTTCTGGCTATGAAGCCGGACTGCATAGTTCTCGACGAACCTACTGCAATGCTTGACCCCATAGGACGCCGCGAAATCATGGCGACTATAAAAGAGCTTAACGAAATGGGAGTTACCATAGTTCTTATTACCCACTATATGGATGAAGCAGCGCAGGCAAAGCGCGTGGTTGTTATAGACAACGGGCGGATAGTCATGGACGACAATCCCAAAAAGGTGTTCTCGCAGGTTGAAATGCTCTGCTCACTTGGGCTTGATGTCCCACAGGTAACAGAACTCACTCACGAGTTGATTAATGAAGGCGTATTCCTTCCGCCGGATATTATTGATGAAAATGAATGTTATGAGGCTCTTTTGAAGCTTTTGTCATAGCTTTACTCTTTGATTTGACACATAATTTAGAAAGGCTGATGGCTTTTGGAAATAATTAAAGCAGAAAATCTTACCTATGTTTATGGGGAAGGCACTCCTTTCCGCAAGGTTGCGCTGGATAACGTGAACATAGGCATAGAGGAAGGCGAGCTGGTCGGAATCATAGGTCACACCGGTTCGGGAAAGTCTACACTTATTCAGCACTTCAACGGTCTTTTAAAGCCGACATCTGGCAGAGTTATCGTTGACTGTGAGGAGCTGTTTGCGGATAAATCAAGACTGCGCGAAATACGCTTTAAAGTTGGTTTGGTGTTTCAGTATCCCGAATATCAGCTTTTTGAGGAGACAGTTTACAAGGATATAGCCTTTGGGCCGAAGAATATGGGTCTGAGCGACGCTCAGGTGCATCAGCGCGTTTTGGAAACCATGCGGCTTGTTGGCTTGAAGCCAGAGCTTGCCGATAAATCACCATTTGAGCTTTCGGGCGGACAAAAGCGCAGGGTAGCCATAGCCGGAGTTATGGCTATGCAGCCCAAGGTTCTTATACTCGACGAGCCTACAGCCGGTCTTGACCCTCACGGCAGAGATAGAATTCTCGGCGTTATAAAAGACTATCACAAGGAAAAGGGAAGCACGGTTATGCTTGTTTCCCACTCCATGGAGGATGTCGCAAAAACCGTAAGCAAAATCTTAGTCATGAATGATTCAAAGGTGTTTATGTACGATACTCCTGAGCGAGTCTTTGCAAGGGTGCGCGAGCTTGATGATATGGGCTTAACGGTTCCGCAGATAACAAGGGTGTTTGACAGGCTTAAGCAATCAGGCGTTGGCTTTACCGACGAGGTTTACTCAACGGCATATGCCAAAAAGCTTGTTTTAAGACTGCTTGCAGAAAAGAAGGTGAAGTAACAGTTGATAAAGGATATAACTATAGGTCAGTATTTTCCGGGAAAGTCGGTTCTGCACCGGCTCGACCCACGAATGAAGCTTTTGCTGACTCTTTTGTATTTGGTAATGCTGTTCTGCGCCAAGGGATTTTTGGGCTTGGCAGTGGGCATAGTTTATCTTGTCGGAGCGTTTCTGATTTCCGGAATCCCGATAAAAATGATGCTTAAAAGCGTTAAGCCGATACTTCCGATTATTATTTTCACCGGTATACTTAATCTGTTCTTTATTAATACCGGCGAAGTTTTGTTCAGCTGGACATTCATCAGAATAACCAACGATGGCGTTCGCACCATGCTATTTATGGCGATAAGGATAATCTTCCTTATCTGCGGAACATCGCTTTTGACATATACCACCTCTCCGTTGGCGCTTACAGATGCTATTGAAAGGATATTCTCACCATTAAAGGTGATACATTTCCCCGCGCATGAGATTGCAATGATGATGACTATTGCTCTTCGCTTTATTCCGACTCTTATAGAAGAAACGGACAAGATAATGTCTGCGCAGAAGGCTCGCGGAGCCGACCTTGAAACCGGCTCTGTTTTGAAACGAGCAAAGGCTCTTGTGCCGATACTCATACCCCTGTTTGTCTCGGCGTTCCGCAGAGCTGATGAGCTGGCGCTTGCTATGGAGTGCCGCTGCTATCACGGAGGAGACGGCAGAACAAGAATGAAGCAGTTGAAAACATCGCCTATGGACTATATAGCACTGGCAGTAACGGTTATGTTCTTTGTCTGCGTTATAATTCTCAATATATTTTTACCTGCGCTATGAATAATTATAAGGTCAGAATGTCCTTCAGGGGGACAAATTATCATGGTTACCAAAAGCAGGACAGCGGAATTCCCACCGTTCAGCAAACGGTTGAGGAAGGCATTTTCTGCCTGTTAGGAGAAAGAACCGAGATTTTTGGCTGCTCCAGAACAGACGCCGGAGTTCATGCAAACGAATATGTCTTTTCAATGAAGCTTGACAGCACCATCAGCGAGCGCGGAGTTGTTTTCGGGCTGAACGGAGTTCTGCCGAAGGATATATCTATACTCTCATGCGAACGTGCAGATGACGATTTTCATGCAAGATATCACTGCCGCGGCAAGGAATATGTCTACCTTATTCACAATTCCGAGATACGAAACCCATTTTACGAGGATACGCTTTACCGCAGCTGGTATCCTATCGACGATAAAAAGCTGAATATTGCCTGTAAGGACTTTATCGGCACGCACGACTTCAAGTCATTCTGTTCTACCGATACCGACAAGGTGGGAACCGTCAGGACGGTATACGATTTCAGCGTTCTTCGCGAGGGTGATATAGTAAAATTCACCGTCAGCGGAGACGGTTTCCTTTATAATATGGTAAGAATAATGGTGGGAACACTGCTTTTTATCAACGACGGTAAAATGGAGCTTCATGCAATCCCAGGAATTATCTCGGCTCTTGACAGAACAGCCGCCGGAAAGACTGTTCCGCCTAACGGCTTGTATCTGAACAAGGTGTTTTATTAATTTGAATTGTTATGTGGAATCCTTTATAGCGCAAAGAAAGGGATGAAAAAATGTCTTCGGTAAATTCGTTTGAAACCGATATGCGCAAGCTCAGGCGCAAGCGAAAGCGCAAAAGAATTGCCAAAAACGCCATGGCTGTATTAGCGGTTTTGATAGTAGCTTTTGCTATATACCTTTCAAGAAGCCTTTGGCTGCCGCATTTTGAGGGTATTTTAGAGAGAAGCTTTAACAAAAATAATCCCGGCGAAACCGAGCTGAGCCAGTTTCCTATAGATGTCAGCAGGAAGGTGAACGTTGATATATCATATATGGATGATTGCTGGCTTTTGTTTGCGGATACATCGTTTTCCACCATGAACATGGATGGCGACGAGATTTTCAGCGTTTATCTTCCGTATACCAGTCCAATTGTCGAAGCCACATCAAAAAGAGCTCTTATTTATGATATGGGCGGATATAATTTCAGCGTTGTAAGCCGAAAAAGCGAGGTGTTCTCAAAAAAGATTGAGAATCAGATTCTTTTCGCGAGTATCGGTGAAAAAGGCAATGTTGCTGTTGTTACCTCTACCGATAAGTATCAGTCTTACCTGACTGTCTACGATAAAAACGGTACAGAGATATATCACTGGGCTGACGGAAACCTTATCACAGCCGTAGAGCTTGACGATTCCGGAAGTAAAGCTCTTGTTTCGTCTGTATACGCTGCCGGAGGCGGGTTCAAGTCTGTTATAAGCGTACTGGACTTTTCCAAGACTGAGATTTTAGCAAAAACATCCCCGATTGAAACGCTTTGCTTGAGCGTTGAATACACTTCGAAGAAGGGCTTCTGGGTTTTAGGAGACAGCGCGCTGTTTCGCTTTAATTCTGATTGCGAGCTTCAGTATTCCTATAAATTCGGGTATGATATTTCCGGCTTTGTTCTGAAGGATGACCTTTGCGCCATAAGGTTTGAAGCTGTTGATGGCAAATCAACCTACATATCGTTGTTTGATTCAAATGTCGATAACGCCTACGAAATCAGTTATAACGATAAAGTAAAATGTATGGATATATATGACGGCAGAATATATATTAACACCGGAACGCTTCTTAACTCGGTTGATTATACCGGAAAGCTTTTGGGAACAACTCATGTAGATTCCGACTGCCGGGATTTTGCTATCTGCCACGGAAATGTATATACTATGGGATACAAAAGCATAAATAAGCAGGAGCTTAATTCGCTTAGCTGAAGTCAGAATATAGTGTTCTGACAGACGTTTGTTCGACACTATTGTATAGCATAATTAGCTTTTAATATGCTATAACGCTCTTATAAAGGAGAGAATATGGAGAATTTATATTGGTTTTATGATGTATGTGTTATCGGAATATTGATAATAGCTGTATATTGCGGTGCAAAAAAAGGACTGATGAAGTCGGTTGTTATGACAGTTCTGATAATAGCTTCGTTTGTTGTAAGCTGGTTTGCGGCTGAGGCAGTAGGTCCGTTTGTCTACGATAAATTCGTCAAGGACACTATTGTTGAAGGCTTTATGAAGAGTGCGGACAATAAAGACCCAGCCGGTTTAGTTTCATCCGCGATATCAGCCGGAGATTATGGCGTTGATATGTCGCCTGATGATGTTAATGCTATAATAGAAAGCAAACCCGACTTCTTCTCTGAGCTTGCATCAAGTATGCGCAAAAACGGTTCTCCCGAAAGTGAAGAGGTCATCAAGAGCAGTGTTGAAGGCTCTGTAACGCCTATGATTTTAGATGTCCTGCTCGACGATATTGTGTCTTCCGATTATATACGTCAGGCGCTGGATACTGTAGGTGAGGCGACCGGTAAGGTCGGAGAGGTTGTTTCAGCCTTCATAAGCGGCTCCCGCGAGGAGGTTGCGTATGCCGCTGAGCAGAATCTTATTGCTCCGGTTCTAATATGGCTGTTTAAAGCGATTGTTTTTGTTGTTCTTATGTTTATTTTAAGACTTATAATCGGTCCGGTCTCAAATGCGTTCAGGGCGGTCAACAAAATACCGATAGTAGGTCCTGTAAATGTGCTTTTCGGCGGTGTTTTGGGTGCCGTCGAGGGAGCAGTTGTGGTTTATGTAATATCAATAGTCATTAAGGCGGTTGTAAACGTAACCGGAAGCTCGCTTATTTTCCTGAACACGCAGACGATAAACATGACTAAGCTGTTTATAAAGTTTTATAATTTTGATATTATAGGATATTGGTTAAAATAAATTTTTAACGTCTTTAATCGGTTTATCATTCAAATTTCACCGTTGCGCGATAATATAATACAATGTGATGCCATATGAGCAGCAATCGCCGTATTGCGCGTCGGCTGAGAATGGCGTCGCTATGACTTGGCTTTTATACGAAAGAAAGGAATGTCCCCGGATATCAGGGGCATTACGGTAAACAAATAATGCTTTGTTCCAGATGCAAGAAAAGACCTGCCGCCGTTTTTATTACGACTATGAACGGCAACGAAAAGAAAAATGAGGGACTCTGCCTTTACTGTGCGCGTCAGCTCGGTATACCGCAGGTTGATGAATATATGAAACAGATGGGTATTACCGACGACGATCTTGAAGCGCTCACCGAGGCTATGAGCGAGGACGGCGACTCCTTCGAGATGGGCGGAACCGGTGCTATGCCTAACTTTATTTCAAATCTTTTGGGTAAGCTCGGAGGAAATCAGGATCAGCAGAATAACGCACAAAACGGAGCTTTGCCTCAGAATTCAAATCGTAAAAAGGATAAGGACGCGGAGCAGAAAAAAGAAAAGGAGCTCAAATTTTTAGGGACCTACTGCACCAATCTCACCCAGCGCGCCGCCGAGGGAAAGCTCGATAAAATAATCGGCAGAGATCGCGAAATCGGCAGGGTTTTGCAGATACTTTCTCGCCGTCAGAAGAATAACCCATGTCTTATAGGTGAACCCGGCGTCGGTAAAACAGCGATTGCCGAGGGCATAGCCCAGAAGATAGTCTCCGGCGATGTGCCGTTTAACATCAAGAATAAGCAGCTGTATCTTTTAGACCTCACCGCGCTTGTTGCAGGTACGCAGTTCCGCGGTCAGTTTGAAAGCCGTATCAAGGGACTTTTGCAGGAGGTTAAAAGGGAAGGCAACGTTATTCTGTTCATAGACGAGGTGCATAACCTTGTCGGCACCGGCGACAGTGAGGGCACCATGAACGCAGCAAATATTTTAAAGCCTGCGCTTTCGAGGGGTGAGGTTCAGGTTATCGGCGCGACAACCTTCAACGAATACCGCAAGCACATTGAAAAGGACGCCGCGCTTGAGCGCCGCTTCCAGCCCGTGACCGTCGCCGAGCCCTCGCTCAGCGACAGCGTGGAGATCCTCAAGGGCATCCGCAAGTATTACGAGGACTTCCACGGCGTGAAGATCTCTGACGAGATGTGCCGCATGGCCGTGACGCTCTCCGAGCGCTACATCACCGACCGTTTCCTCCCCGACAAGGCCATC
>USEH01000085.1 GCA_900553675.1 uncultured Ruminococcus sp.
GGTTTTGTGGCGATTTTACAGTTACACTTTTACAGAAAATTAGTATTATCTTCTATGCGCAAAGCGCATCAGCCGTCTCCGCACAAACTGCTTTGCCCGCAGGAATGGCGAAAAACGCACATATCCCCGACAGCGGCGCAGGGAGAGCGCACAACCCCAAAAAATTGCTATTTCGACAGTTCCTTAGACCTGTTAATGCAGGCGTCAACCGCCCTAACTATGATATCCTCCAGCCCGCATTCCTCAAACACCTTTACCGCCTCGATGGTGGTGCCGCCGGGGGAGCAGACTTTGATTTTAAGCTGTTCGGGAGAATCCTCACTTTCCATTGCCAGCTTTGCCGAGCCTAAAACAGTCTGAATCGCGAAGATTTTGGCGTCCGCCTCGCTCATGCCGTTTTTCACAGCCGCCTTAATCAGTCCGCTTATGAACATATAAACGTATGCAGGACCCGAGCCGCTTATGCCGGTAACGGTATCCATCAGCCCCTCGGGGACCTCTCTTGATTCGCCGAAGGAGCCGAACACACTTAATATGAACGCAAATTCGCCGTCCGACACGTTTGCGTTTCTGCACAGACCGCTCATGCCCATGCCTGCCATTGCGGGGGTGTTGGGCATTACTCTTATTATTTTGGCGTCGCTTCCGAAGGCGGCTTCGTAGGTCTCAATCCGCTTGCCGGCTAAAATCGAGGTTATTACCACGCCTTTTTTAAGGCTTGGGGCGATCTCGCGTGAGATATCTCCGAACCCCTGCGGCTTTACTGCCAATATAACATATTCTGCACCCGATACAGCTTCAGTCGCACTCTCATATACCCTCACGCCGAGACTCTCGGCACGTGTGCGGCAGCTCTCCGATTTATCCGCAACCGCGATTTCCTCAGGACGGCATATGCCGCTTTTTATGATTCCGCTGAGGATGGCGTAGCCCATGTTTCCTGCGCCTATTATTGATAGCTTTGACATAATTTTTCTGCCTTTCTGATTTATTTAATGTCTTTAATATCTGCCTTATTCGTTTTCTTCAATAAGCTCGTGAACGGTACCCTTGCCTTCACGCAGCTCCTTGACCGATTTTTTTACATATGCCATGTTGGATTCGGAAAAGAACGGGTCGATGGGCTGAGCTATCTCAAACGGAATGCGGTTTTCCCTTAAAACGGCTTTAACAAACATATTTATCGCCGTTGAGGAACTCATGCCGACGTTCGAGCAGAAAGCGTCGAACTTTGCCTTGTCGTTTGAATCTATCCTTGCTGTGAGCGTTGACTGCGCCATATATGACATCTCCTTTTAAATATTTCGATATTATTGTTTGCGGTTCTATAGCCTATTATAACACTATTGTATTCATTTTGCAAGCAAATGTAATACATATTTCATATTTATATTGATATTTTTGCGCGATTGTCCCGCACGGTGCATTTTAAATAAATATTGCCTGATATCAGAAAAGGTATTGACAATCCCACACAATATTTAGTACAATATACTCAAGCAAAAATTGCTTTTGCATTACATAAATTCAACTGAAAGGACTGCATACAAAAATGGAAATCTACAAGGATAAAACAAAATCCTGCGAGGAGCGCGCAAAGGACTTAGTTTCCCGCATGACCGTTCTGGAAAAGTGCGAGCAGCTTAAGTACGACGCTCCCGCTATCGAGCGTTTGGGCGTCCCCGCCTACAACTGGTGGAACGAGGGTCTGCATGGCGTTGCCCGCGCAGGTGTTGCTACAATGTTCCCGCAGGCTATAGGCATGGCGGCTTCGTTTGACGATACGCTGCTTTTCGACATCGCAAATGTCATCTCCACCGAGGCAAGGGCTAAGTATAACGAATACTCCCGCCTTGGCGACAGAGATATCTACAAGGGTCTGACCCTGTGGTCACCCAACATAAACATCTTCCGCGACCCCCGCTGGGGCAGAGGACACGAAACCTACGGCGAGGATCCCTACCTTACCTCGCGCCTTGGCGTTGCCTTTGTAAAGGGCTTGCAGGGCGACGGCGAGGTTATGCGTGCAGCCGCTTGTGCTAAGCACTTTGCGGTTCACTCAGGACCCGAAGCTATCCGCCACGAGTTTGACGCTGTTGCCGATAAGAAGGATTTAGAGGAGACCTACCTGCCTGCGTTCGAGGCTCTTGTTAAGGAAGCAAAGGTTGAGGGCGTTATGGGCGCATACAATCGCACCAACGGAGAACCCTGCTGCGGCAGCTCATACCTCAGCTCCTGCCTGAAGGAATGGGGCTTTGACGGCTATTTCGTCTCCGACTGCTGGGCGATTGCAGACTTCCATATGCACCATCACGTAACTGCTACCGCCACCGAATCGGTTGCGCTTGCGCTTAAGAACGGCTGCGACGTAAACTGCGGCAACACCTACCTGCACCTTTACAAGGCTTACGAGGAGGGTCTTGTCACCGAGGAGGAGATAACCACCGCCTGCGAGCATCTGTTCAGAACCAGAATGAGACTGGGTATGTTTGACGAAACCGAATATGACAAGCTTGGCTACAAGGACGTTGAAACCAAGGAACACCTGGCACTTTCGAGAAAAGCCGCCGAGACTGCCTGCGTACTTCTCAAAAACGACGGTATACTCCCGCTTGACAAATCCAAGATAGATACTATCGCCGTTATCGGACCCAACGCTCAGAACATCGGCGCACTCAGGGGCAACTACTACGGCACCGCTTCGAGATACGAAACCATCCTTATGGGCATTCAGGACGAGTTCGACGGCAGAGTTCTTTACTCCGAGGGTGCAAATATCGTCCGCGAGAAGTCGGAGGGTCTTGCTCTTCCCATGGACAGACTTGCCGAAGCAAAGGCGGTTGCGGCAAATGCCGACGTTGTTGTTCTCTGCGTAGGTCTTGACGAAGGCTTAGAGGGCGAAGAGGGCGACCAGGGCAACGAATACGGCTCCGGCGACAAGAGAAGCCTGCTTCTTCCCAAGTCCCAGCAGAGACTTGTTGAGGCTGTTTTAGATGTCGGCAAGCCCACCGTTATCATTATCGCCTCCGGCTCGTCGCTCAACATCAACACCGACCGCGAAAATGCACTTTTGCAGGCGTTCTACCCCGGCTCGGAGGGCGGCAAGGCGATCGCAGATATCCTGTTCGGAAAGGTTTCGCCTTCCGGCAAGCTGCCTGTTACCTTCTATAAGGATATCGATCAGCTGCCCGAATTCACCGATTACTTCATGCGCGACCGCACCTATCGCTACGACGATTACTCCAAGAACCACATCCTTTATCCCTTCGGCTTTGGTTTGACCTATTCTGATATCAAGGTGACAGCCGTAAACGTTAAGAAGGATGGAGATACGCTCAAGGCAGATGTAACCGTTAAGAACAGCGGCAAGGCAGGAGCGGACGTTATCGAGGTTTACTTTAAGTCTTCGTCCAAGGACGCCGTAAGGAATCAAGCCCTTTGCGCCTTCAAGAAGGTTGCTGTTGAAGAGGGCGAAGAGAAGACAGTAACCGTGGATATCCCGCTTAAGAACATCACCGTTGTAAACGACGACGGCGTAAGATATCTCGACAGCGACGCCGAGACTACTCTCTACTTCGGAACCTCCCAGCCGGATGAGCTGAGCGTAAGCCTGACCGGAAAGAAGCCGGTAGAGGTTAAATTCCCTGCCGGAAGCCTTAAATAGTAAGTACGGGCAGAACATTGATTTATAATAAAATCCCACTCTCCGATTTGATGTCGGGGAGTGGGATTTTTCATTTTATAATAAGAGCCTTCCTCGCCGCTTCCGGCACAAAAGCGCCGTTTCCCGCGTCCGCCCGTGCCAGAAACCTCAGCCGCGAGGCTTTCTCGCTCAGCTCCGCACAGCGGCGGGCGTGTTCGCTTGTTTTTGACAGGTCGGCGAGCGAGGTCGAAATCGGAATACTTGCCCTGCGTTTGCACTCAGCCAGAATCTCCAGCCCCCTGCTGTTCGCCGCCAGCACCCTTGCATAGGGCGGCGACTGTATATCAGCGGCGGTTATGCCCAAGGCTATCGCCAGAACCGCCCTGCGCACCCGCGCGTGGGTGACGTTCCGCGTCTTCGCGGCTTCAAAAAGCTCGCCGAGACTGCCGGCGGTCATTGCATTTTTTACAATTCGCCTACCTATTCCGCTGCCGGTGTAGGGTGCGGAAAGTATCTCTTCAGGCGAAGCTAAAGCCAGCTGCCATAGAATCGCGCTTTCGATTTTGTCAATTCCCGACACGTCCCCTTCGTCGTAGGCGTATCCCAAAAAATCGCCGACGTCCCCTCCGGAAAGCATGATTTTCCGCAGGTAGGAGGCGGAAGCATACCCGCCGGATGGTGTGTCTCCGTCATGGGCGGCGGTGCGCTTTATCGCTATCGGGGTTATCCCGCTGTCCTTTATCGCGCGGATATATTCGAGGGCAAGAACGTTGTTTGGGGCTGAAACTATCTCCCCGAAGCCGTCTCCAAGCCGATTTAACGCCTTGGTGAGTGCCTGCGGGTAGGTCAGCCCGCCGGACATAAGCCTTTTCAGCTCATCCTTATCAATTTTTTCAAGTGTCTGCGCGCACCGGCAAAGCGCGGAAATATCAGCCGATTCCGCACCGAATGAGAGCGCGTCTATCGCCCCAAGACCTTTTAAGATGGACACCCCAGCCGAGGCAAAATCACGTGCCGAGCCGATGGAGTAGGGCGGCATAAGCCCGATGACAAGGTCGGCGCCGCCCGCGATGGCGGCTTTAGCTCTTGCATGGGCGTCCAATATTGCGATATCCCCCCGCTGGACAACGTTTTCGCTCATCACGGCGCAGATATGGGTATATCCCAAAGCGCGCGTCTGGGCTATGTGATAGGCGTGTCCCGAGTGGAAGGGGTTGTATTCGGCGATTATTCCTGCGGTTTTCATGGCTGAGCTATCCTTTCATTAAACAGGAAGTTATCCTGCAATCGTAAATTCTTATCTTAATCCATTTGAAAAGACCCAAGAATAAAACAAATCCTTTTCGGGCTTTGTGTATTCATAGTCAAGGCGGGAGGGTGCAGTCTCTATAATATTTACAGCTTGCTCAAGGACTTCTTCGATTGATTTGCCGGCAACGTCGATTTCCACTTCATTGATAAGCGGCGGGCGATTAATGTTTTTTTCATTCATCTTCTTCTGCAATTCATAATCTATAAGCCCGTTGTTCGGACGATTCTTCATCTGCTCCTGAATCTGATGTAAATCACTGCATATCAGCTTTATCGTTATAAAGTCTGTTCCCTTGAAAACAGCAGGAATATCCGGAGTTCTCAAATCATCAATGTCGGAAGCGATTATATTTTTATAGCCTAATTTATGAAAGCAAAGCAGCATAGCCACCTGATTTTCCCAGCAGGTGATTTCTTCAAGCTCTCCGGTCATCGGCTCCGAGCCGTCCCGCGATATAAACTCCGGTATCATATGCTGTTCTATGCAGGTGGTTTTATAATGTCTGAGCAAGCCGCCCGCAAGTGTAGATTTGCCTATTCCGCTTGCTCCGGTGATAAAAATAAAATCTCTCATTTTTACACATCCGTAAAATTAAAATATATAATGTCCCGCGCCTGACGACTTTTTTGCTCATCACGGCGCAGATGTAGGTATAGCTAAGCGCATGGGTCTGGGCTATGTGGTAGGCGTGTCCCGAGTGAAAGGGATTGTATTCGGCGAATATTCCTGTGGGTTTCGCGGTTGAGTGTCTCTCATTAAGCAGGAACCTTAATCAATCTCGCTTTTTTCATGATCAAACTGAGGACGAACATATTGTTTATGCCTTTGATCACAAGCCCCGAATTCAATGTAGTTTTTCCTTGCTTGTTTCAGATTTACGGCATTTGCTCCGCCCGCATATTCTTCATCTTTTCGCTGGACGGGGTCATCCTCCCAAAAACATACTTCACAAATTTCCCAAGACCCCGGTCTTTCGCTCAGAGTATAACAGCCGCAGCAAGGACATTTGTATTTCATATACCCTCCCAAATTCCGATTAATCGCGAAAACTTTTTTCAACAAAATAAAATCATGCTTTAAGAGATACAGTGGCAGCACCGCTTAGCGCTATTACTATTCCTGCGGATTCATGGTTGAGTGTCCTTTAATTAACTGAAAGTTTATATTTTTTTATGCATAAAAATCATTTGTGGATTGGATTTCATATTTTGCTTATGATAAAAATGCTCTGTAAAATCACCTTTGGAAGTAAATAAAATAATTTCACTGACTTATTTTTCTTTCAGCTTCTTTTCAAATTCTGCGAATATCTGAGTTCCAATACCATTACCCCGCATACCGTTTTTTACCCAGAACTCCTTCACGTTAAACATGATTCCGTTATAGAACTGCTCCATACATCCTATAATTGCTCCGCACATAACTCCATCCCGATATGCACATAAACCATATGAATCTTCTGTATTTATCATCTGATGTAATCTTTTTTCAGCTGTACATATTGTCCATTCATCATTCCACGGCTCCGAATTGAAGGTTTCAACATATGAGCTTGCCAGTTCATCTAAATGTTCTATTGTAATCTCTTCATAATACATTTTGATATACTCCATTAAATACAAATCTATCGCGAAAATCATTTTCAAAAAATAAAACCACGCTTTAAGAGATACATCGGCAGCATCGCTCAGCGCGATTCTATTCTTGCGCTTTTAATAGCTGAGATATTCTTTCATTAAACAGTAATTTATAGCTCTTTTCTCATATATCTTGGCTCATATTCAATATACCCGTGCTTCGGGTAAAACGCATATGATTCAAACCATTTCTCTTTGGGAGCGCCAAGATGAACTTTTGAAACCGTAATGCCCCGCCTTTTCATTTCCTGTTCAGCTGTATGCAGTAATTCTGTTCCGATACCCTGACGCTTTTTAGAAGCCTTAACATAGAAACGATGCAAAAAGGCTTCGTTTGTATCGTCGATTCTGGAAAATCCAAGACATCCGATTACACTATCATTGCTATCAACAGCCAACCAGAATGAATCTCCCTTGTCGAGATAATTCTTTTGAATATCATACAAGTCGTCGCGCACAGTGGCTGATAATCCGAGCGCGGTTCTGGCGTCGATTACCATTGAAATCATATCGTCTCTGTATTTTTCTTCATAAGTAATGATGTTCATTTAAACACTCCACAAATACCGATTTATCGCGAAACAACATCATAATCGCAAAGCCAATAATCACGCGGTGTCTGTTTTACAAATTCCTGATATAATTAAACAGATAAAGCTGTGCGATACCTTCAGTCCCACGGACGCACTCGGGCAGTCCCTGCGGGTAGAAGGTTTCCAAGGCGCGCTTTATCCAAACGTCGATGGGGAACGCCTCTTCAAAGTGAAGTCCGTACAGCAAAACGCAGTCGGCAACCTTCGGACCAACGCCCTTAATCTTCATAAGCTCTGCCTTTGCTTGCGGGTAGGGCATAGCTTTGACTGCTTTTAAGGAGATTTCCCCGCTTGCCACCCTTTCGGCTGCGTCTAAGATATATTTTGCTCGGAATCCTGCGCGAAGATAGGAAAGGCTTTCCTCAGTCTCGCTTGCAAGTTCCTCGGCGGAGGGAAAGTGAGAGTAATGCTCAAACAGCCGCGCGATTATCTTTTTTATGTTGGTGATGGTGTTGTTCGAGGAGAATATGTAGGAAACAAGCGTCTCCCATGGGTACTGCCTAAGTAACCTCATTCCGCGGGAGTATTCACAGGCATTCGCTAGGGTGGGGTCGGCGGAATATTTGGATTTCAGCTCGGAATAGTCGGTTCCGAGGTCGAAATAGTCGTACCAGATGTTTAAAAAATCGTCCTCAGTGGTGTTTTTAAGGGTGAAAACGCCGTCGCTCCCGCTGATTTCAAGCGGTGTGTCGAGATAGTAGCCGCTGTAGGTGTTTTCTGCCACCTTGTACCAGCGAAACGCCTGTCCGCAGTCGAGGGTCTCCGAAAGGATAAGATCCTTTTCGTGGAGAATGATGTTGCTTCCGCTTACTTCGTATTTTTCTTTCGGGGATGTCTTGGATAATATCATTGCAGTTGCTCCTTTATTTTCGGGATTGGTGCGCTCTTTAAGCTTTTTGTGGATATTCCATATAGTTTATCTCGAAGTCAAAAATTTAATAGCCCTTTCAACCGAATCGCGGGAGTTGCCCCAGTCGGCATCAGCACCTGAGTTGCGGTAGTCGAACATCGAGCAGAAGTGAGAAACATCGTCGTAAAGCGTTTTGGCATAGTTTCCGGCAAGAGTGCGGCAAACGTCGGTAAAATCGCCGACAAATTTCTTATTCATGCCGTCCACCGCCGCATTTATCAGCATTTCGCAGTGCGGCATACAGATATATTCCTGCTCGGCAAACAGCGCACGGAACTCCTTGGAGTTTTCATACATATCAAAAACCGTCACCATAAGCCTTTCCATTGCCCACTCCACCTTTGAGCAGACAAAGCAGCTGCTGTTTTTATAGGACATAAGCTGCTGCTTCTTTTTTCCGGATTCAAACAAGCCCTTTTTTGAGAATACTTCCTTGTTGACAGTCTCGATATGTGTCTGAAGCATCAGCGCAAGGGAAAGGCGGTTTTTCTGTTTGAGCATCTGCGAAAAATGCTCGTGGCAGAAGCCCAAGCGGTTGGTTTCTATGCGGACATCCGGCTCCATCATGGCGGCTCCCATTATGTATTCAACGGTGCGCTTTTCCAAGATATCGCGCATGGTGCAGATGGGACAGCCGCATTTCGGCTCGAAAATTTCGCTTATCGGGACGGTTAAAATACTTTCTCTCATAAAAAACTTCCTTTCCTTTGCTCAGGTATGGTTTTAAAGGTATTATATCACAAAGCTTATTGATGGTCAACTATTTGCTTTACCATCTGAGTGTCCCGCACACGCACCCCCTCATACTGCGGTGGGGCGGGCGGCTTATGCGCCCGCAGGGCGCACGAGTTGATAAGCAGC
>USEH01000086.1 GCA_900553675.1 uncultured Ruminococcus sp.
ACTTCACTTTTTTCATGGTTTTTACCAGTCCTTTCTTTTGGGAGCAGCCCGCGCATATGGTTTTGCGAACCTGCTAACTAAGCTAAGTATTAGCATTTTTTCGTGAAATATTCAGCAAAAAGGAGACTGTTTTATGATAATCAATTCAACGCTGTGTTACATAGAAAAAGGCGGGGCATATCTTATGCTCCACCGCGTTAAAAAGCAGAACGATATCAACAAGGATAAGTGGCTGGGCATAGGCGGAAAGATGGAGTACGGTGAGTCTCCCTACGACTGCATTCTGCGCGAGGTATATGAAGAAACATCCTTAAAGCTTATCTGTCCGAGATACCGCGGCTTGGTGACCTTTGTCACCGAGGACGGTTACACCGAGCATATGCACCTGTTCACCTGCGACAAATTCGCCGGCGAGGTGGGCGAATGCTCCGAGGGCGAGCTTGAATGGGTGGATATAGACAAAATTAACTCCCTGCCCATATGGGAGGGAGATAAGATATTTTTCAGGCTGCTGAAAGAAAACCGTCCGTTCTTTTCGTTGAAGCTTTACTACTGCGGGGATAGGCTTTCGGGGGCTTGGGTGGATGGCAGGAAGATATAATATTATCGCAGAATGATAATTAAACAGTCCGGATTGATGTGCTTTGTTGTCAATCCGGACTTGTTTTGTATCGATTATTATGTGCGAAAATTATTCCTCAGCAGGCTTTTCAACAGCATTTTCAGCCTTATATCTCTTTACGGAATTGTCGTTGACCTCGACGTTGTATCCTGCAAGTCTTTCGTTTACAAGCGAGGTGAAATCGCTGTCAAAGAGGGCATACAAGAAGGATTCGCGGTTAGAATCGTAGATATCGGTTCTTTCTAAAACGTCCATCTTGGATACTACATAGATGTTGGTATCGTCCTGAACCAGCTTTACTTCGCCGGTCTTGATTTCGGTGAAGACATAGTTTACAAACTTTTCACTGGGGGACTTTGCATCCTTAAAGATGATGTTTTCGTGAGCATAGGGGTCTACAGGCTCTTCAGCCTCTACCTCTTCCTCAGCTTCGCCATCCTCGGCGGCGTCCTCAGAGCCGTCCTCCGCCTCGCCGTCTTCCAGCTCCGGAAGATCCGGCTTTACGTTTGCTTCCTCGTCGGCTTCGTTTTCCGCGGCAATCTCGGCTGTGTGTTCTTCGATAAGGGCATTGATGTCCTCACCGGCTGCGATTCTGTCGAGATACGACTGAGCATCCTCCAGAGCCTTGTTCTTTCTTGCTTCGTCAACGGCATCGTCTGCACTGTCGGCGTAGTTGAAGGTTAAGAACTTGACTCTTGCATAGTTGTCTTCAAGGTATGCCTTAATATCGTCTTCGGTGGTGCCGTTGATACCGCCGACCTCATAGTAGGCGTTGAACACCTTTTCCTCTTTCAGGGTGCTGGTTGTAACCTTTCTTACCGACTCCTTGCCTACGCCGATCTTTTCAAACTGTGCGCCGTTGTTGTTCCAAAGGCTGTTTACCTGAGTGTCGATAAGCTTTTTATCATCCTCGGTAAGCTCAAGACCCAGCTCGTCGAACAGCTTTTCAACCACGATATACTGCTTGCTCATGGAAAGAGCATAGTCGTTCATGTATTCCGGAACGGTCTTTTCGCCGACCTTCTGGTCGAGATAGGACATTCCATACATCATGTAGTAGTAATAGTTCTGGTCGGTTGCGGCAAGCTCATAGCCTGCTGCGGTATATCCGGCAGTCTGATAATAGATGTAAACGCCGCTCGGAACGGTTTCACCGTCAACCTTTACTATCCATGAGGTGTCTCCGCAGGCGGTGAGGGAGAATGTCATTGCCAAGACCATTAAAACGGCAACAATTTTTCTGAATGTATTCATCTTTAAAAAATCCTTTCCTTTTTGTGAAAAAGCTTTTTAGAGAAAAAAGCTTCACATGAATTTGCATACCCTATAGTATACTACATTTTTTGCGGTTTGTCTACTGTTTTTCAAGATGTTTTTGGAATTACTCAGTCTTTTTCTTCTCCGTAGGTGGATATATAGGCGTTTTCTATGGTGATATCCTCTGCCGGCTGAGAGGTTTCCAGCACCTGCGCCGACATTATGCTGTCGAACACATCCCATCCCGAATATATCTGGGCGAAGATGGTGTATTTTCTGGAGAAGTTAGGTATGCCTCCCTTTTCCGAGTAGACCTTGCCGAGCTGCTCGCCGTATGCGCGGACAAGCGCGCCTTCGTCCATATAAGCGTCGTCGATATCGTTGACGAAAAGGAAGGTTGAGCCGGCGTAATTCTTTGCAAGCGGCCATATACCCTTTGAGCCGATAAACGAGCACATTGCGCCCTTTATGGGCCAGAGGTTGTTGGATATCTCCGCCTCTATTGCTGTGGAGTCGGCGCCTTCGACCTCGGTGGCGTTAGGGTCGGGGGATTTGGTGCCGCCCAGGGCGTAGGCAGAGTCAACAACCGCGCAGAACGACGTGCCATCGTAGTAGCCGGAGTTTACAAGGTTTGTAAAGTACTCGCAGTACTTGGGGGCGTCGTCGGGGTATAAAACCGCCTTTATTTTGCCGAGGTTAGTTTCGAAAACCACCACCGGCTGATCGTCTTTCGGGGTTTCAAGCTGGGAAAAATAAATGTCCTTGGGAATGCCCGGTTTTTTCGCCCCTGCAAGCCATATAAAGCCCACAAACAGAAGTATCACGAATATTGCAACAAGCGATATTCCGAGATATTTTGCAAAGGCGGGGGAGGACATCAAAGTTTTAAGCGGCTTTCGGGGGCGATTGTAAGTGGAATCGGAATTGTCTTTCATTTTAAAGTCCTTTCGTTATTTTTCGGGGATGTACCAGTAGGAATGCATACCGTAGAGATATGTCAGCGAGCCTTTGGGCATCTGGGTTAAAGCGTTAATTACGTTGAGATAATCCGCCGCGCCGCAGCTTATGGATACCGCGCCGAAATATCCTAAAAATAATGCCTTGGGGAATATGAAAAAGAGTATCAGAGGGATAAATCCGAACACGATGTTGGGTGCAAGGCTCATTAAAACAAACCGCGTTTTAGTCATATCCTCGGGACCTGCCACGAAAAGCATACCCTGTTTTAAATTGGTGAAAAGGTAAACGTCGTTTTTAAAGCAGAGTGCGTGGATTATTTCGTGCGGGAAGGATGCCAAAAGTGCGCATATCGCGGCTAAGCAGAGCTGCATACTGCCGCCTGATTCCTCACCACCGGTTACGCTTTTATAGACGGCTCCCACTATTATCAGCAGGATTACGGCGATGACCAAGGCGGCAATGTTCATAAGTATTGCCAGCTTTTTCATGTCCGGCTCGCGGAACATAACAGCCCCCGGCTTGTGTTCATTGTGAGGAATGTCGTTTTCGTCGCCAGAGTATTTGCCCATGTAATGGAGCTTCATTTTTATTCTGTCCTTTCATACGTCAATTAAGAGTAAAGCGGGATATGACCATACCATTAAATTATATCACTATACAAATCAATGTCAAGCCGTTTTACAGCTTCTTGACTACCGTTCCCTGCCTTGTTTCCTCAACGCTGTAGCCTAACGCCGTGATTTTATCGCGCAGTGCGTCGGCAAGAGCAAAGTTGCGCTCTTTTCTTGCCGCCTTGCGTTCTTCAAGCAGAGCCTTAACCTCCTCGGGAAGCTCGATATCCTCGGCGGCGGAAGCCTTCTGCGCCTTTTGTGCGTTGGCTATAAGGTTGAGCGAAAGCACGGTGTCGAAGTCCTTTATCAGGGCAAGCTTGGTGGCACTGTCAGCGTCCGACTTGATAACGTCGTAAAGAGCGGTTATCGCTAAGGATGTGTTCAGGTCGTTGTCCATAGCCTCGGTAAAGCCACGCTTAAGCTCGGCAAAGCGGGCTTCGTTCACATCTCCCTTGGCTTCAAGCAGGGGGACTATCCTTGCAATAAGCTTCTGATATGCCGCGGCGGCGTTGTCAAGATTTTCATATGAGAACACCAGCGTTTTGCGGTAGTGCGAGTGCAGGCAAAAGAAGCGGTATACAATCGGGTCGTAGCCCTTTTCCTCAAGAAGCGAAACTGTCAGAAATTCGCCCTTGGATTTGGACATTTTGCCGGTTTCGCTGTTTAGGTGATGAACATGGAACCACTGCTTGCACCACGGGTGACCTAAATATGCTTCCGACTGTGCTATTTCGTTGGTGTGGTGGGGGAAGGCATTGTCGATTCCGCCGCAGTGGAGGTCTAAATACTCGCCGTTGTTGCGCATGGATATGCAGGAGCATTCAATGTGCCAGCCGGGGTATCCCACTCCCCAAGGAGAGTCCCACTTAAGCTCTTGCGAATCGAACTTTGATTTTGTGAACCACAGAACAAAGTCGGTCTTGTTGCGCTTGTTGTCGTCTGCCTCAACGCCCTCGCGAACGCCTACTGCAAGATCCTCCTCGTCGAAGTCGTTAAAAACATAGTACTTTTCAAGTTTGGAGGTGTCGAAGTAGACGTTTCCGCCGGCTTCGTAGGCATAGCCCTTGTCCATAAGCGACTTTATCACCCTTATGAACTCACCGATATAGCTTGTCGCGGGGACAACGGTTTCGGGCTTTTTGATGTTGAGCTTTTGGCAGTCGGCAAAGAAGCAGTCGGTATAGAATTTAGCTATCTCCATGACGGTCTTGTGTTCGCGCTTGGCTCCCTTGAGCATTTTGTCCTCGCCGGTGTCGCCGTCGCTGGTGAGGTGTCCCACGTCGGTGATGTTCATGACACGGTTTACCTTGTAGCCAGAGTAGGCAAGATACTTTTCTAAAATGTCCTCCATGATATAAGAGCGCAGGTTGCCTATGTGCGCAAAGTGATACACGGTAGGACCGCAGGTGTACATCTGCACTACTTTTGGGGTGTGGGTTACAAATTCGTCTTTGGTTCGGGTTGCGGTGTTGTATAATTTCATGTTCATCTTTCCTTTATATCAATTATTTTTTCGGGATACGTTTATAAGCTCAGCTTCTGCTTGATGGTACTCCATTCAGCTCCTTTTCAAGCTCCTGCGTACGCTTTTCGAGATTTTCAATCTTCGCCAGCTGTCTGCATAGCTCCTGCGAAACAGGGTCGGGTATGTGAATCTGGTCGAGATCCTGAGTTACCCTTACGCCGTTGCGCTTGACGATCCTTGCGGGTGCGCCAACGGCTGTGCAGTCGTCCGGAATCTCGTTTAAAACAACCGAGTTTGCGGCAATTTTGACGTTGTTGCCGATGCGAAACGGTCCCAAGACTTTTGCTCCGCAGCCCACCATAACGTTGTTGCCCAGCGTTGGGTGACGCTTGCCCTTGTCCTTGCCGGTTCCTCCGAGGGTAACGCCCTGATACAAAAGGCAGTTGTCACCGATGACGGTGGTTTCGCCTATTACAACGCCGGTTCCGTGGTCGATAAACAGCCGCTTGCCGATTTGCGCGCCCGGGTGAATCTCGATTCCGGTCATAAACCGCGCAAGGGTTGAAAGAATCCTTGCCGAGGTATACATCTTTTTAACATACAGCCTGTGGGAAACGCGGTAAATAAGTATCGCGTGCAGTCCCGAATAGGTCAGCAGGATTTCAAGCGTGTTCTTTGCCGCAGGGTCGCGCTCCTTTACAAGCTCGACCTCGTCTTTTACGGCTTTTATTACTTTGGATATGTCCAATATCATCTCAATTCCTTTCATAATATAGTCTGTTGATTTTATCGGAGAAAACAAAAAAAACGCCCCTTTTGCCGGCAGTCCCGACATAAAGGAGGCGCATTACAAGCGCGGTTCCACTCCGATTTGTAGCTTTATAACGGCTTTAACGCAGCTTACACGCGGAAAAATACGCGGCGCAAAACTCTTCGGGAGATTCCCGATGCGCTTTCCTTTTCCAAGCTAACGGACGCACTTCACGCTTATCTGCCTTGGGGCTTCCACCGTATAGTCTGAATAACTCTGCCCTTATCTCTTTTCGGCTTAAAAACGCTACTCTTTCCGCTCATCGCCTTTATTTATACTATGCAGTATACCACCTGAAAGTGAAGATTGCAATAGGTAATTCCAAAAAAATTATCCGCGATTATAAAAAATCAATCTTTCCATGCGTTTATTTGATTGACTTCCTGCCGCAGATGATATATTATTAAGGTATAATACTAATTTCCGTCTAAAGTGAAACCAAAAACAGGCACAAAACCGCTATACGATGGGATTTTGCACCTGTTTTTGGAACACTTTTAGACGGAAATAAGTATAAAACCTTAAAAGGATGGCGACAATAATGCAAAATGAAATAATCAAGGGCAAAAACCCTTTAATGATGGGAGATTTTCCAGATCCCGACGTTATCCGCGTGGGGGACACCTACTATATGTGCTCAACGACTATGTACTACATGCCAGGAGGCGCGCTTCTTCGCTCATATGACCTTATAAACTGGGAGTTCTGCTCGCATGTTTATGAGACTTTGGAGGACACACCCAGAGAAAACCTCGACGGTGAAAACCACGCCTACGCCAACGGAATGTGGGCGCCGTGTCTGCGGTATCACGACGGAGTTTTCCATGTGATTTTCATTGCCAACGACACCCGCAAGACCTATCACTTCACCGCAGAAAACCCCGAAGGACCTTGGAAAAAGAGCTATATCGAGGGCTTCTATCACGACTGCTCGGTGCTTTTTGACGACGACGGCAAGGTGTACATAATGTACGGCAACCGCGAGATTCACGTTGCTCAGCTTAAGCCCGACCTTTCGGGAACTGTTGAAGGCACCGACAAGGTGGTTATCAGGGACGAACCAGGCGGATTTCTCGGCTATGAGGGCTGCCACCTCTACAAGATAAACGGCAAGTATTATGCCTTCTTTATCCACTCCTGCAAGGAGGAATGGATAAGGATTGAAGCAGCTTTCATGGCTGACAGCATATACGGAGATTGGACCGGCGGGGACGTTATAAGATACCGTCTGCCCGACACCACCGGCGTGGCTCAGGGCGGCATTGTGGACACTCCCGACGGCGACTGGTACGGCGTTATTTTCGGCGACCGCGGAGCTGTTGGAAGGATACCGAATCTTGTTCCAATGCACTTTGATGACAGCGGTTTCCCTGTATTCGATACGCCTACTATCGATATCGAAGCAAAGTCCACCCATCCGGAATATGTTTATGATAAGCTGTTCAAGTCGGACGATTTCAATTACGCTTCAGATTCGGACGGAAAGGTCAAGCTTGACGATGTTTGGGAGTTCAACCACAACCCCAAGAATGATTACTGGATGGCAGGAAACGGAAGGTTCACGCTTGTAACCGAAAAGCTTGCAAAGAGTGCGGAGTTCGCCCGAAATACGCTTACCCAGAGGACTAAATATCCCAAAACAAGCGTGTATGTGACGGTGGACGGCTCGCAGCTCAACGACGGCGACTTTGCGGGTCTTATTATGCTTCAGGCGATTTACGGCTTTATCGGAGTTGCCAAGGAGGACGGCAAAACCTATCTTGTAATGCGCGCAAAAGCTGAATCAAGGGGCGAAAATGCCGAGGAACGCGAGTATGCGCGGGTAGAGCTTCCCGACGGCAAGGCAACGGTCAAGGCAGAAGCGAAATTCAGCCTTGGCGACAGCTGCGAGGAGTTCTATTATCTCGACGGCGGGGAGTGGCGCAAGCTTGGAATTGACGTTCACCCGCAGTTTGATTTGCGGCATTTCGTCGGTGTAAGAGTTGGACTGTGTGCTTATTCCACCGTTAAGACCGGCGGAAAGACTGAGTTTACGCACTTTGTCTATGAGGACTGATATCGCATAAAACAGATTCAAAAGCAGGCTCACGACATATGATATCGGGGGTCTGCTTTTTACGTTTTTGTGGAATATGCTCAATAGCTACTATGCATATCGATATATATAGTACTGATTTGTAGAATATTAAAAAAACTATTGCAATTTGCGCTGAAATATGGTATTGTATATCTGTAAAAAAGCGAAGGGTGGGGATTGCTGTGAGCGGTGTTTCAAAGGCTACTTTGGGTAGGCTTCCTAATTATCTCGAATACCTTAAATCGGTTGAGGGCGATATGAAAACCGTTTCGGCAACCTCGGTTGCAAAGGCTCTTGGCCTGGGCGAGGTTCAGGTTAGAAAAGACTTGGCTTCGGTCAGCGGCGAGGGCAGACCCCGAATCGGATATGTCACATCTGAGCTTATTTTAAGCATTCAGGCGCAGCTCGGAAGTCGGGGCGGCTGCAAGGCGGTAATCGTCGGCGCAGGAAAGCTGGGCAGGGCGCTTTTAGACTACGGCGGCTTTAACGAATACGGCATTGAAATTGCGGCGGCATTTGATATAAACGTTCGCTCGAGGGAGGAATCCCCAACCGGCAAGCCTATTTACCCGATGGACGATTTTTCGCTTATCTGCCGGATGGAAGACGCGAAAATAGGCATTATAACCGTACCGAGGGACGCGGCACAGTCGGTCGCCGACCTGATGGTAAAAAACGGAATAACGGCAATATGGAGCTTTGCTCCTTTAGCATTGAGTGTACCTAAGAATATCGCATTAAAAGAGGAGAATTTAGCGCTTTCTCTGGCACACTTATATAACCAGTGTTAATTAATCCTACACAAAGAAAGGAATGGTCAACATATGAACAACGAACGCAAGATTGTGGACAGCGTTGAGCGTCTTGAAGAGGTTATTGCCTCGGTTCGCGCGGCTCAGCGCAAGTTCGCAAAATTCACTCAGGAAGAGGTCGATAAGATCTTCTTGGCAGCAGCAAGCGCAGCCAACAAGGCAAGGATCCCGCTGGCAAAGATGGCAGTAGAGGAAACTGGCATGGGCGTCGTCGAGGACAAGGTTATCAAGAATAACTACGCCGCCGAGTACATCTACAACGCCTATAAGGACATCAAGACCTGCGGCGTAATCGAGGAAGACAAGGCATACGGTATCAAGAAGATTGCCGAG
>USEH01000087.1 GCA_900553675.1 uncultured Ruminococcus sp.
CGATATCCTTTGCGCCGATATTAACGCACTCGGCATCGTTCGCGATACCGCCGTTTCCCGGGAGGGCATAAATCTTTTCAACCGTGGGATTTTCAAGGAGCTTTTTTATTATGGCGTGCTCCCTTCCGCCTGAGCCTACAACTAAAAGCTTCATAGAGTCAACTCCCATCAATGATGGAACAGGCGCATACCGGTAAACGCCATTACCATGCCGTACTTGTTGCAGCGCTCAATGCAGACATCGTCTCTGATGGATCCGCCCGGCTCGGCAACATAGCTAACGCCGCTTCTGTGCGCTCTTTCAATGTTATCGTCAAACGGGAAGAAAGCGTCGGAGCCGAGCGATACTCCCTTGATGGAGTTGAGATACTCCCTTGCCTCAGCGTCGGTGAGCGGCTCGGGCTTGGTTGTAAAGTACTTCTCCCAAACGCCGTCTGCGCATACGTCCTCTTCGTTCTTGTTGATGTAGCCGTCGATAACGTTGTCTCTGTCCGGTCTGCCTATTGTGGGCTTAAATGGCAGGTTGAGCACCTTGTCGTGCTGGCGCAGGAACCATGTGTCCGCCTTGCCGCCTGCCAAACGTGTGCAGTGGATTCTTGACTGCTGACCCGCTCCAACGCCGATTGCCTGACCGTCGTAGGCAAAGCAAACCGAGTTGGACTGGGTGTATTTAAGGGTGATGAGCGAGATTATAAGGTCTCTTACAGCCTCTTCGGGAAGCTCCTTATTGTCGGTTACGATGTTAGAAAGAAGCTCGCGGTTGATTTTAATGTTGTTTCTTCCCTGCTCAAAGGTTATGCCAAAGACCTGCTTATGCTCCTGCGGGTCGGGAACGTAATCGGGGTCGATTTTAACTATATTGTAGCTTCCCTTGCGCTTGGATTTAAGAATTTCCAAAGCCTCGGGCTCGTATCCGGGGGCGATTATGCCGTCTGAAACCTCGCGCTTGATAAGCTTTGCGGTGGTAACGTCGCAGACATCGGACAAAGCTACCCAGTCGCCAAAGGAGCACATTCTGTCGGTTCCTCTGGCTCTTGCATATGCGCAGGCAAGGGGCGAATCGTCCAGTCCATCAATATCGTCGACAAAGCAAGCCTTTTTAAGCTTGTCCGAAAGCGGGATTCCTACCGCCGCGGAGGTGGGGCTTACGTGCTTAAAGGAGGTTACAGCAGGAAGTCCCAAAGCTTCCTTCAGCTCCTTAACAAGCTGCCACGAATTGAAAGCGTCTAAAAAGTTGATGTAGCCGGGTCTGCCGTTTAAAATCTCAATGGGAAGCTCGCTTCCGTCGTGCATGTAGATTTTAGAGGGCTTCTGGTTGGGGTTGCAGCCGTATTTGAGTTCAAATTCTTTCATTGCTTTTTCCTCCGTTATTATTTATTTTTGTTTATAAGCCTTGTTTCCTCTTTGCCGGTTTCAAGATCGGTGTATATAACGTAAAGAGAAATCTTGTTGTCCTCGTTGAGATTTGTCCAAAGTGTGTCGGTAAATTCGTCGATATCGTTGGGGATTGCAACCCTTTCCGGCTCACCCTGGAATGTGGGAATGGGGTTGCCGTCGCAGACATAGGTATGAATGAAGTGACCCAAGCCCGCTATAGGCGAATAGCTGAATGCATAGCGGTTGCAGGCGTTGCCCTCGGGGTCGGCACTCTTTAAAATGCTCATGTCGTACTTGAAATCGCCGCTGTCAAAGGTGAGCATACCGCTGATTCTGGGGGTGAAGTTGGGCTTGTCCGGCTCAAACTCGCGCGAGGTGAGGGAGCCTGCAAAGCTTAAGCCAGCATTAACGCCGTTGTAGATGGTGTCGGTCTGGTCGCCGTTGGTGACTATAAGCTTGTTTTTAAGTCTTCTTACAGCGGCATAGATGATAAGGCTGGGATCCTCGACCTTAGAAGCGTCATACGGCTCGGTGAAGAGGGCGTTATCCCTCTCGACAAAGATTCTGTTGCGGCTGTTTGCACTTCTGCCCATTATAAAGTAGGCGGAAACTGCCTTTTTGCCGTCGGAGGACTTTCCTATTACTATTCCTCTGCCAACGTAGGTGTTGTCCTTGATAAGCTCGCCGATGTTGTTGATAGCATAAATATCCATAATAACCTCTCCTGTCAAAAATTATTCGTTGATAATCTGCGCGCAGACCTTCTCCGCCGACGCGGGAAGTATCTTCCACTCCGCAAGCTTCATAACCCGCTTTTGCAGGGTCTCGGGGGTGTCGTCCTCGCGGATGTTTACCGCCTTCTGCATGATGATTTCGCCGCCGTCCGGAATTTCGTTTACAAAGTGAACCGTTGCGCCGGTTACCTTTACTCCCTTTTGCAAAGCCGCCTCGTGAACCTTAAGTCCATAAAATCCCGCTCCGCAGAAGGACGGAATCAGCGACGGGTGAATGTTGATTATCCTTTTGGGGTATCTCGATGTAAAGTCGGCGGAAAGAATAGATAAGAACCCTGCAAGGATGATAAGGTCTATGCCCTCGCTGTCTAAAAGGCTGATAATTTTCTGCTCGAAAGCCTCCTGCGAGCCAAGCTCTTTTTTAAGGACTGTTTCGGCGCGTATTCCCGCCTTTTTCGCCCTTTCCAGTGCATATGCTCCCGCCTTGTTGGAGATTACAAGAGCTATCTTGCCGCTTTTAAGCTCGCCCTTGGCTTCGGCGTTTATCAGCGCCTGCAAATTTGTTCCTCCGCCGGACACCAAAACCGCAATTTTAGCTGTTTTTTTCATGTGATAACCGTCCTTTCCGCGCGTCATTATTCAAAGCAGTTTATTCAAGAGTAATCTTAACATCAGACTTGATTATCGAACCTACCACATATGCCTGCTCGCCGTTGGATTTAAGTATCTCAATCGCTCTGTCCGCGTCCTCGGGAGCAACTACTATGCTCATTCCAACGCCCATGTTGAAGGTGTTGAACATATCGCGCTCACTGATTCCGCCACGCTCGGCTATCAGCTTGAATATGGGCAGAACCTTAACGTCCGACTTGGCTATCTTTGCTCCCAAGCCGTCAGGAATGCTTCTCGGAATGTTTTCATAGAAGCCGCCGCCGGTGATGTGGGAGATTCCCTTAACCTTAACGCTCTTTAAAAGCTCCATAACCGGCTTTACATATATCTTGGTGGGTGTAAGAAGCGTCTCGCCGATGGATTTTCCACCCAAGACATCCAAAGGAGTCTTGATATCGGAATTTTCAACGTCAAACACCTTTCTTACCAAAGAGAAACCGTTGGAGTGAACGCCGCTTGAGGGCAGAGCAATGATAACATCACCCTCGCGCATGGTTTTATTGTCTATAATCTTGTCCTTGTCGACAACGCCAACGCTGAAGCCGGCAAGGTCGTATTCGTCTATGGGGTAGAAGCCGGGCATTTCGGCAGTCTCTCCGCCGATAAGAGCAGCGTCAGACTGAACGCAGCCGTCGCACACGCCCTTGACTATATCTGCAATCTTTTCGGGATAGTTCTTTCCGCAGGCGATATAATCGAGGAAGAACAGCGGCTTAGCTCCGCAGCAGATGATATCGTTTACGCACATTGCAACGCAGTCGATACCCACGGTGTCGTGCTTGTCCATCAGAAATGCTATTTTCAGCTTGGTTCCAACGCCGTCGGTTCCGCTTACTAAAACAGGCTTTTTAATGCCTTCAAGGTCAAGCTCGAACAGTCCGCCGAAGCCGCCGACATCAGAGCATACGCCCGCAGTCATGGTCTTGGCAATATGCTTTTTCATCAGCTCGACTGCCTTGTAGCCGGCGGTTATATCCACGCCCGCGGCTGCATAGCTCTCGGATTTTGAGATTTCATTCATTAATTGTCTCATCCTTTCTTTTTTCTTTGAAAGACAACAGCGCGAAAACTATATTATCTATAATTCTCACGCTTTTGTAGTTATAAATTGGTCTATTCTTTGCCGTTCCAGCAATATGTGCATATATCGTCGGGGTTTATGCCGATAGCCTCGCACAGACCGTCGAGCGTCTGAAACTCCAATGAATCAAAATGGAGTTTAGAGCAGATAGCCATTCGCATAGCCTTGCCGCGCTCGGTTGAAGCGTCGCTGTATTCGTCTAAATGCTTCATGCCTTCTTCGCCCTCTAATTCCATGATGGTGGCGCGGGTAATAAGCTCCATCTCGCTGGTGGAGCGCGAAAATGCCAGATACTTGCAGCCGTACATAATCGGAGGACACGCCGAGCGCATATGAACGCTCTTGGCACCGTTCTCGGACAGAAACTCAACCGTTTCGCGGAGCTGGGTTCCTCTTACTATCGAGTCGTCCACAAACAGCAGGTTTTTATCCCTGATAAGGTCGTGAACAGGTATCTGCTTCATTTTGGCAACCTTGTTTCTGTCCTGCTGGTTTGAGGGCATAAAGCTACGGGGCCATGTGGGGGTGTACTTAATAAACGGTCTTGCAAAGGGGACACCCGACTTGATAGAATATCCGATTGCATGGGGAGTTCCCGAGTCCGGCACTCCGCAGACGTAGTCGATATCCGGAAGGCTGCCCGACTCCATGTCGTTCTGCGCCATGATTTCGCCGTTGGCATAGCGCATGGTTTCAACCGTTCTGCACTCGTAAATCGAGGTGGGATAGCCGTAATACGACCACAGAAACGCACAGATGCGCATTTTCTTTTTGGGAGGCTGCAAAACCTCAACTCCGTCCGGCGACAGCTCAACGATTTCGGCAGGACCAAACTCGCGGATGGTCTGATATCCCAGCTTGGTATAGGCGAACGCCTCGAATGAAACGCAATAGCCGTTTTCGCCCTGTCCTATAGATATCGGAAGTCTGCCCAAATTGTCCCTTGCGGCTATGATATTGCCGTTGTCCTTTAGGATAAGGATAGAAGCCGTGCCCTCGACAGTCTCCTGAACAAAGCTTATACCCTCGGCAAAGCTGGGTTTTTGGTTGATAAGAGCCGCAACAAGCTCGCAGGAATTGATTTTTCCGCCGGTCATGGCGTTGAAATGCCCGCCCTTGGAGAAGTACTTATCCAGAATCTCGTCGGTATTATTGATGATTCCTACTATGCAAATGGCATAGGTGCCCAAAGCGGAGCGGATAAGAAGCGGCGCGGGGTCGGTATCGTTTATGCAGCCGATTGCCGCAAAGCCCTTCATCTGCTCGAAGATATGCTCAAACTTTGTACGGAACGGAGAATTTTCTATATTGTGGATGTTGCGCTGAAGACCCATTTCGGGGTCGTAGGCGGCGATTCCTCCGCTCTTTGTTCCTAAATGCGAATGATAGTCAACTCCGAAAAACACGTCCGAAATAACGTCGGTTTTTCCGACGGCTCCGAAAAATCCGCCCATAAAACTTTATCTGCCTTTCAAATAATATAAATCAAGCGAAGAAGAGCTTGGAAAGAGTCATAGGATCGATATACTTGCCGTCCTTATAAACTCTCATATTGCCCGAAGCTATCTCGTCGATAAGCATAACCTTGCCGTTGGGATCGTAGCCGAACTCAAACTTGATATCGTAAAGGTCAAGACCCTTTGCCTTGAGGTCGTCAGCAACTATCTTGGTGATCTGCTGGGTCATTACCTTTATATCGTCGTACTGCTCGGCGGTCATAACGCCAAGAGTGATAAGACCGTCCTTAGTTACAAGCGGGTCGCCCTTTTCGTCGTTTTTAAAGGTGGTTTCAACGTATGCGGGAAGGTCTGCGCCCTCTTCGCAATAGTCGCTGTAGCGGCGGAAGAAGCTTCCAACTGCCTTGTAACGGCAGATGACCTCTAAGCCCTTGCCGAATACCTTTGCAGGAAGAACCTCCATGGTGGTGTCGTCAAGATTTGCCTTAACATAGTGGGTTCTGATTCCTGCGGCGTTGATCTTTTCAAAGAAGTAGATGGACATACGCAGGTTAACATCTCCCACGCCCTCGATGGTAAGTCCTACGGAGTTCTCTCCCGGGTCGAAAACGCCGTCTTTGCCGGTGCAATCGTCCTTGAACTTAAGAAGATAATTTCCGTTTTCGAGTGAATAAACGTTTTTGGTTTTGCCTGTGTAAACTAACTGCATGATTATACTCTCCTCTAATATATAAAATTTTTATAGACTGAATTATGCTTTAAAGACCCAGCTTTGCCATCACTTCGGAGTCTTTTTTAAGGACGTTTTCCGCGCCCTGCTTTCTGAGCTCTACAAGTCTTTGGTAAAGCTCATCATCCGAAACTGCAAGGATTTCGGCGCAAAGCAAAGCGGCATTAACACCTCCGTTTATCGCAACGGTTGCAACAGGTATGCCGGAGGGCATCTGAACCGTGGACAAAAGAGCGTCAACACCGTCTAAAACTGAAGATTTGCAGGGTATGCCGATAACCGGAAGCGAGGTGTTTGCCGCAATCGCTCCCGCAAGGTGGGCTGCCATTCCTGCTGCGCATATAATAGCCCCGAAGCCGTTTTCACGGGCAGAGCGTGCAAAATCCCGCGCTTCGTCGGGGGTTCTGTGCGCAGAGTAGATATGAACCTCGAAGGGAATTTCAAGGGATTTAAGGGTATCAACCGTTTTCTGGATAATAGGCAGGTCGCTGTCGCTGCCCATAACTATTCCGATTTTTTTCATGATATAACTCCTTCCGCTTTAGCTCATTTAAATTCAATGAAATACAAAAGGGCGCACCCGTCCTTATCGCAAAGATAGAACCAAGTGTGCCCAGACGGTCGGCAATAAGCTTGTCCTTAAATAGACAAGCCAAGCTTTCTGCTCCCATGCGGTACTCCGCCGACAGCCGCGATTTTTACGCGGGCTGTTTTTTCCGTCAGTCACAGAAAACAATATTTATTTTGCACCGAACTCGCATACAACGGCGGCTTTTTTGTTCGCCGTCAGCGGAAATAAAAGTGCAATTTAAGTATAGCAAATATTTCGATTTTCGTCAAGGCTGACAAAGAAAAAATACAAACTTTGTCGAGTGTACACAATACGTGGGGCGTTATTTGCCGATTTCTTTGGCAGTAAGCTAAAATCTGTGTTTAGGCGCAAAAGACAGCCCCGCAGGTTGAAGCTGCGAGGCTGCTTAGAAATGGATTGGTTATGGATTAATGGGCAAAGTCGAAGCGTGCGTCTCCAACCATTATATAATCTATCTGGGCGGTGTCAATGGGGACTTCAAAGCTCAATACCTTTGCATCCAGACCATTTTCCTTGTCTTTGAATCCGCTCATATTACCCACAATGTGCGAGGTTTCAAATTCATTGGTGAAAAGATGTTCTGTGAAGACCGTGCCGTCGAGCATATGAAATTCAAGCACGGATTTTAAGTAATATTCAGTCGTGTTCTTTCCTTCGCCTCCCCAGCCCATGGAGGAATCATATCCGGCGGCGGAAAGCTGCTCCGCATCGGAATAAATTATAAGCTCATAAGCCGACAGCTCGGCGGTGGATTCTGCGCCCATTACTTTAGCTGTATTCTTGGATTTTATCGACTCCATAATATTTATCTGATTCATAGGCAGCCGCATTTCAACCTCTATGTCCGCAATGGTTTTATGTACCTTATCTATGCCTTCCATGGCGGCATACCCGAACCGCTGAAGTTTTATAACTATTTCATCCTCGGGGAACTCAAATATATTGTTCCGGTGCAGAATACCGGTGAATATATTTCCATCGCGTGAAATGGTTCCGCCCTTTCCTCCAGACCACATAAAATTGACGTCTGCCCACTCAAACCTATACTCCTCGCCCGGTAGTGCATCCTCGGGGAGCTCCTGCGGGATTTCAAGTCCGGCTGCATTAAACTCGTATGTTAAATACAGGCTGCGCTTGGTTGCGGAAACTGCGATAATCTTTGCTTCACCGGGTTTCGGCGGAGTGTAGGTGTCAACCGCTCCTGTGGCGTTCACAACACCGTTGACATCATCGCTCTGTGCAGTAGTCGTAACCTCGTTTGCGTAATCCTCGGGGTTGCGCATTATCGGACCTTCATCGGGAATCTTTAAATATTCGCTAAAATCATCAAAATAATTCCCAAGTGTGCTTATCTTGCTGATTCCAGCGGCTACCGCAGTTGCCGCCATTGCAAATATCAGCGCCGCGGCTATCAGAATTGTTACCGTTTTTCTTTTATTCATGGAAATCTGTCTCCTTTCCTGCTCCTTGCTGTCGTTAAGAGCTTCTTCCAAAAACTTTTCGTCCACGGTACCTATAGCCTCTAAAAAAGGATATTTTTTCATTTTAATTTCTCCTTCCCAAGAATATGGCTTTTAAACCTTGCTCTCGCTCTGAAAAGCAGCGACTTAACCTTGCTTTCGGATATCCCCATGTCGGCGGCTATCTGAGGGACGGTGTCTAAAAAGAAATATCTTTTTAGAAACACCTTCCGCGCTTCCGGCTTTAAGCCCTCCAAAAACTCGTTTACGACTATCTTAAAATCGACGTTCTCAAAAGCCTGCGGCGATATGCCGTCGGAAAGGGTTTCTTCAAGCTCGTCTAAGGATATCTCCGCATGAACCGAACGCTTTTCGGCGAGATTGTAGCGAAGTTGGTTAAATGCCGTATTTCTGACAATTTTGCAGGAATAAGCCCGCAGATTATCGGGACTTTCGGGCGGGATGGTCCTCCATAGCGAAAGGTAGACGTCGTTAATGCATTCCTCCGCCGCTTGACTTTCGCCGAGAATTTTTAAGGCAATGCCGCTAAGCAGACCGCCATATTTTTCCTGAGTAGCCGAAACAGCAAGCTCATCGCGCGCAAAATAAAGCTCTATTATCTGTTTGTCTTCCACGGGTTTCCCTCCTTTAATGTCCTTCATACATTAAGTAACGGTTCGAGGGCGAATGGTTGCGTTTTTTGGAAAAGTTTTTAGAAAAAGCTCCCCTGCCCGAAATAAGTAGGAGAGCTTATCAAAGTTTCAATAGCACAAGCTAAAAGCTTTAGAGCCGGCCTTTCTCGAAAGGCTGGCGGGGTCGAGGGGCAGAG
>USEH01000088.1 GCA_900553675.1 uncultured Ruminococcus sp.
GAGTGCAGAGGCGGAGGTTTGCAATGACAGAAAGTGTTCTCCCAAAACAGAGCTATGCTCAGCCCTAAATATCTAAAATAGTAGGAATCACCATTGGTCTGCGCTTGGTCTTTGAGAAGAAGAAGTCGCCCAGCTCATCGCGCAGCTTGTTTCTTATGGCGGTGTAGTCGTGCCTTGTCGCAAGCTCGGTCTGCAAAACGCCCTGTGCCAGAGCCTTTGCCTTAACCATCAGCTCCTCGCTTTCCTTTTCGTATACGAACCCGCGTGAGACAAGCTCAGGACCCGAAAGAATCCTGCGGTCTATCTTATCTATCGTCACAGCAACAGTTATAACACCGTCCTGTGCCAAATGCTTTCTGTCTTTGAGGACTACCGCACCGACGTCTCCCACGCCCAAGCCGTCAACCATAACCTTGCCGGATGGAACCGTGCCGTTTATCCTGATTCCGCGGTTGTTGATTTCTACAACGTTTCCGATGTCCGCAATAAGGATGTTCTTGGCAGGAATGCCCAGCTCGCGCGCGGTCTCTGCGTGACGGGTCAGATGCTTGAATTCGCCGTGAACAGGCACGAAATACTGAGGTCTTACAAGGCTTAATATCAGCTTCTGCTCCTCCTGACAGGCGTGTCCGGAGACGTGAACCTCGTACATCTCTTCGTAGACAACCTCTGCGCCAAGCTTTAAAAGCTCGTTGACTACCCTGCCCACAAACTTTTCGTTTCCGGGGATTGGACGCGCAGAGATGATTATATAGTCGTTTTCGGTGATGCTGACCTGGCGGTGGTCGTTTAAAGCCATTCTTGTAAGAGCGCTCATCGGCTCTCCCTGGCTTCCGGTTGTTATCAGGACTATCTCACCGTCGGTGTAGCCCTGCATTTTGTCAATATCTATAAGAACGCCCTCCGGCACCTTGAGGTAGCCCAATTCCATTGCCAGACGGATGACGTTTATCATGCTTCTGCCGAATATGGCAACCTTCCGTCCGTGACTGGCAGCACAGTTTATAACCTGCTGAATGCGGTGGACGTTCGAGGAAAATGTCGCAATAATTATTCTCTTGCCCTCGGCTTTGGCAAACAGCCGCTCAAAGCTTTCGCCGACTATCCGCTCGCTCGGGGTAAAGCCTTGGCGTTCAGAGTTGGTGGAGTCGCTCATAAGGGCTAAAACGCCCTCGCTGCCGAGCTGTGCAAGCCTTGGCAAATCTATAATTCCGCCCTCAATCGGGGTGTAGTCCACCTTGAAATCGCCCATATGGATAAGCGTTCCGGCGGGGGTCTTTATGGCAATCGCTACAGCGTCGGGAATGGAGTGGTTTACTCTTATGAACTCCGCGCTCATAGAGCCAAGCCGGACAACGTCTCCGGGTCTGACAACGTTCATTTTAACCTTGCCCAGATTATGCTCCTTAAGCTTGTTTTCGACAAGCCCAAGGGTCAGGCGGGTGCCGTATATCGGAACGTCCGCTTTTTTCAGAAGGTAGGGTATGCCGCCGATATGGTCCTCATGACCATGGGTCAGAAGAACTCCCCTCACCTTGTCGGCGTTCTTTTCAACGTAGGTGAAATCGGGGATAACAATGTCCACACCAGGCATCTCGGCATCAGGGAAGGTCATTCCGCAGTCGATTATAACTATGTCGTCGCCGTACTCAATCAGCGTCATGTTCTTGCCGATTTCGTTAAGTCCGCCCAAGGGGACTATTCTTACAGTAGCGTCTTTCGCCTGATGGGACTGCCTTTTGCTCTGCTTAGGCTCCTGCAATATTTCGGGAGCGTTGACATTAAAGCCAGCGTTAATGCCGGCATTTGCGTTTTGATTGGCATTGCGCTCCTGCTTTTGCGAGGTCTTCGGCTGCTTTATCTGCTGAGCGATGTCGGAAGCTGCCTCCTGCCTCTCGATTTTTTCAAGCTTGGACTGCTTTTTTGAATCCTTTTTGCTCCTCTGCTTCGGCTGGTTCAGCTTGTATTTCTGATACTGCGCCGCTTTTTTAGGCGGCTTTGGAGCCGATATTGCCGCAGCGATTGCCGCATCCAGTGCACTAACGTTCTTTGGGGCGGGATTCTTTGCGCCGCCTGTCTTTTCCTGTTTCTTCGTGCCCGAGCCTGCGGGCTGTCTGGTCTTTTTGACCTTTGTATTCTTTTCTTCGTTATTTGCCATGTATTTCCTTTCTTCTTGTTCAAAATCCGGCACGCCGCACAAAGCCGGTCTCAGCCCAACAGTATGCATATACAATAATATATACTTACGCATACAGTCTGCACCTATGCACATAGTACATCCGCCGTCCTCAGACATCGCAAGCAACAGCCGGTTGCGAAAGAGTCGGAAGATAATATGCAAAAGCGCCAGCGCAATGAGATTGCTTTGATACCGCGGCTAATAGTGCCGTATTGCCTATGATAGATATATGTAGAGAAGCGACCGCCAGACGCTTCTCCGAAAATTCTTGTTGATCGGAGTATACTGCTCCGACTATAAATATGTCTTTATAATACTACAATTCGGCGGCAATGTCAAGCAGAATGAGCAAATGTTATTCGCGCCTTTTGCGCTTTGAGATTCCCAGCCTTTTTATAACATCCTCGCAAACGGCGTCGGCTGCCTCCTGCGACACCGATTCAACATACATTGCAAGCGACCTGCCGCTCTTTGAGGGTCTTACATAAGCCTTTGCACCATCGGAGTCGAGCACTATGTCCCTGCCCCTGCGCAAGTCGGCAAAATCCCTGCGCAGAATTTTTGGCAGAGCCTCGCCAACCTCGACGGTGCGGCGGGTGTAGACAATCTCAGGAAGCTCGGCCGCCGCCGCGTTCAGCGATATGCTTCTGTCGGCAAGATATCCCATAACGTCTGCAATGAGCATAAGCGGGTCGTAGGAAAAGGGAGACAGCTCAAGGTCGTCGGAGGCTGAAACATGGGTTACGGTCTGACCCTCCATGCGGGCATAATCGTCGCACGAGAGCGGCGCGCGCTGAGGAAGCCTTACATTCATCCGCTTTGAAAACCAGTGCCGGCAGGCTATCAGAATAAGCTTTTCATAAGGCACGATCCTTCCCTCAGCCGAGCAGAACACGCTCATACGGTCGGAGGCAACTATAAATTCAAGGCTTTCGCCCTCGTTTTGCGAGACATCTCCGAACACCTTGGAAAAAGCAGCCGCTTCCGGAAGACTGTCGTTTTTCAGCGTGATTTTCGCACGGACGGGTGCGCTTATTCTGCTTTTCAGCTCGTTTATATAAAGTGCGGAGGCGGCTTCGGCGTTTATCAGCGGAGCGTTTTTCTCCCCGCCAAGCTCTCCTCGATTAAACGCCTGCTCTACTTTGCGTTCCTCCGAGCGTGCAAGCTCGATTCTGTCCGAGCGCATCAGGCGGATTTCGTCCGATACGTACACGGCATATTTGGTGCCGAGCTTTCTGGCGGCGAATACCGTCTCGCCAAAGGCGGAATCACTCAGGCTGTAGACCGCCGTACCCTCGGTGCGAAGCCCCAGCGACACCGCCTGAGCAATGCTTTCAGAGCTGCCAGAAAAGCCCACCGTTATATCCCTGATACACAGTGCCTTGGAGATTGCCATTCCGAGCCTTACTGCGCTGACCGCACTTATGCCTACTCCCTCCGCCTCGCCAAGGTCGCCGAAGCTCAGCGGCTTATATCCCCCTGCCGAAACGTCCGAGCGGATATGCGCGCCCGAGGGTATGCGCACACCGTTTTCTATCCGCACACCGCTGTCCACCGTGACGGCTGACCCGATTACGCAGCCTGAGCCGACTGCGCTCAGCTCTCCGAAGCGGCAGCCTCTGCCGGTGGTTACGTTTTCACCGATAACCGCTCTCACCGCCGTGCTTCCCTCGCCCAGCGAAGCTCCCGAAAGTATCAGCGAGCCCTGAACCCTGCATTCCGCTCCGACTGAGGCTCCGCCCTCAACAACGCTTTCCGCTGCGACAATAGCCGATTCGGCAACAGAAGCACCATCTAAGATGAGCCTGTCCATGCCCTCAAGCTGCAAAAGCTCGCGCTGGCAGTTCAGAAGTGATGGTATGTCGCCGATGTCGTGCCAGATTTTCGACTCGGTAAAGGCAAAAAGCCGCTTGTCCTCCTTTAAAAGCTGTGGAAAGACGTCCATGGCAAAGTCGGTCTTTTCGTCCTTGGGAATCCTTGCTATTATGTCCGAGGATATAACATAGGTGCCGGTGTTGGCAACGTCGGTAAGGCAGGAATCGTAGCCCGGCTTTTCCAGAAAGCCTATCACCCCGCCCTTTTCGTCGGCAGTGACAAGCCCGTATTCACGCGGGTCGGCGACCTTATGGGTGACAATGGTCACGTCGGCGGACATCTTTTTGTGGTATCGGCATATTTTATTAAAATCGAAGCCGCATACGCTGTCTCCGCTGACCACCAGAACGTCGTCGGTGCCGTTCCACGCCTTTCTGACGCAGCCCGCCGTGCCAAGCGGAGCGTCCTCCCTGACATAGCTCAGCTTGATGCCGTTTGAGAACTCGCCAAGGCTTTCCTCAAGCTTATCTGCAAGGTAATAGTCCGCGACAGTCGCTTCTCTGAAGCCGCAGGTAAACAAAAGCGAAAGAAGCCTTTTTATAACAGGCTCGCCGAGCATTCTCACAAGCGGCTTTGGAGTGTCCGAAGTCAGGGGGCGAAGGCGTGAACCCTCCCCTCCGGCTAATATAACAATCTGCATAAACCGTTTTTTCCTTTCGATTAGTGTACTTTTTATGATATACAATAAACCATGGTTTATGCAAAAAAGATAGAATTTAGCGCGCCGGACAATCCATGCAGACTAAAAACCGGCGCAGTGCCCATATTACAGCGCTTGCACCGGTTCATCGATATTGTTTTTTAAGAGCTACAGCGATCTTGCATACAGTCCGTCCTTAACGTTCATCATATAAAGCCTTGAGCCGGACTCCTCCTGCTCGTTGTATTCAAGACACATATCCTGCGCCACTATTCTTGCAAGGTCGGAAAACAGCTTGCAGGTGTCTATAACAGCCGACCACATTTTGTCCGACTTCGGGGCAGCGTAGGAGCGCAGATACTTATTATAAATGGATTCCGGAAGATACTTTTTGAAATACCTGCCCATCTTGCCGGTGGACACCGAAAAATCGGTTATCGTTCCTATGTACCACGAAACCATTCTGTCAAGCTGCTTTCTTACAACCGTGTTGAACATCTGCATGGCATAAGGAATCTCGTCCCTCGCGATGCCCTTTGCTACGTTGTTAAGGCACCACCAGAACTCGTTGCAGCAGTCGGAAAATTCCTTCTGCTTTGGCGGCTTGACGTTGTAATAAAACTCATCGGGAGCGATGTCTGTAAGCCTTCTTTGCTTGTCCACAAGGACTATAAACGGCTCTACCCTGTTTTTGTCGAACGGGGCTGAGGTGATTGTCAGATCAACGCGGTTACCGTCTTCAAAAATGGCGAGATACACAAATTTCTGGCAATTATCTGGGGATGCGTTTTCAAAGTCCATCAGAACAGGGGTCTGCAAAAGGAGAATTCTGCCGAAATTATTTTCAAGCCAGGAGACGTTATTCCAGAACGGACGGATGTCGTCTACATAAAATTCTATATCGTAGTCCTGATAGATGTCCTTTGGAATACTTCTGTCCGCCTTGGAGCCTGTTATAACGGCTTCGTTTATCCTTGTGTCTGCACACGCAAGACCTATTATCATATTAAGCATTTGTATCTCAGAACGCATTTTTATTTCCCCTATTCATTTAAAAAACTATGATACAATTATAGCACATTAAACGAATAAAAGCTATAGCAAATTAAAAAACTGTCAGACTGCACAAAAGTTATCATACTTTTTACCGTTTTTTAACTGTACTAAAGGCGGCATAAAATCCATGATATGACGGTTTTATGCGGCTTTTGCAGCTTTTCAGCGGTAAACAGCATTGCGTTTTGCAGTCTGACAGTGAATTAGTTTAATATGCTTATAGATCAGTCGTTCTTCTGGGCGCGTTTTGCAGCCAGATCAACCAATGCATCCTTGCGGCTGAGGTTAAGTCTGCCCTGATCGTCAATCTCGACAACCTTAACAACTATCTCGTCGCCAACGGAAACAACATCCTCAACCTTGCCTACTCTCTGCATATCAAGCTTGGAGATGTGCACCAAGCCCTCCTTGCCGGGGGCGATTTCAACGAATGCGCCAAAGTTCATCAGCCTTGTAACCTTGCCCTTGTAGATAGAGCCGATTTCGGGGTCGAATGCGATGGTGTTGATGATGGAGATAGCCGTCTGAGCCTTTTCCATATCAAGTCCGGATACGAATACATTACCGTCGTCGTTGATGTCGATTTTAACGTCGCAGTCGGCAGAAATCTTTTGGATGACCTTTCCGCCCGAACCGATAACCTCTCTGATCTTGTCAACGGGAACCTTGGTGGTGAGCATCTTGGGAGCCCACTTGGAAACCTGCGGTCTGGGCTCGGCAATTGCCTTAGCCATGATCTCGTCGAGTATATAATCCCTTGCCTTGTGGGTCTTAGCGAATGCTTCCTCGATGATTTCGTAGGTTAAGCCGTCAACCTTGATATCTACCTGAATTGCGGTGATACCCTTGTGTGTTCCGCCAACCTTAAAGTCCATGTCGCCAAAGAAGTCCTCTAAGCCCTGAATGTCGACCATTGTCGCAAACGAGCCGTCTTCTTTGGTGATGAGTCCGCAGGAAATGCCCGCAACAGGAGCCTTTATCGGAACGCCTGCGTCCATCAGAGCAAGAGTTGAGCCGCAGATGGAGCCCTGCGAGGTGGAGCCGTTGGAGGAAAGAACCTCGGAAACAACTCTTATTGCATAGGGGAACTCCTCAACCGAGGGAAGAACAGGAACCAAAGCCTTTTCAGCTAAAGCACCGTGACCGATTTCACGTCTGCCCGGTCCGCGTGAGGGCTTAGTCTCGCCTACAGAGTAGGACGGGAAGTTATAGTGGTGGATATATCTCTTTTCGGTTTCTTCATCCAAGCCGTCCAGCTTCTGAGAATCGCTTACGGGACCCAGTGTCGCAATCGAGAGAACCTGAGTCTGACCTCTTGTGAACAGACCTGAGCCGTGTACTCTGGGAAGTATGCCGACCTCGGCAGCAAGGGGTCTTATCTGATCAAGCGCTCTGCCGTCAACACGCTTGCCCTCGTAAAGCCAGTTTCTTACAATCTTCTTCTGGAGCTTGTAGATGCACTCGTCTATCATAGCGCCCTGCTCGGGATATTCGGGGTCGAATCTCTCATGAATAGCGTCCTTGATGGGCTGGAGCCTTGCTTCTCTGATGTTCTTGTCGTCGGTGTCAAGAGCTACCTTTACATCCTCGGCGGACATAGCTTCAATCGCCTCGAACAGGTCGTGGTCGACCTCCATCGACTCAAACTCAAACTTGGGCTTGCCGATTTCAGCCTTGATGGAGTTGATAAACTCAACCATGCGCTGAATTTCCTTGTGACCGGTTTTGATAGCTGTAAGCATAGTCTCGTCGTCGACCTCGTCGGCTCCGGCTTCTATCATTACAATCTTTTCCATGGTTCCGGCAACGGTGAGGTTGAGGTGATTATTGGCTCTCTGCTCCAAGGTGGGGTTGAGGACGATTTCGCCGTCGACAAGACCTACGCTGATTCCGGCAATAGGACCTGCCCACGGAATATCAGAGATGGATATTGCGATAGATGTTGCAAGCATACCCGCGATTTCGGGCGAACAGTCGGGGTCAACAGCCATAACGGTCATAACAACGCTAACGTCGTTGCGCATGTCCTTGGGGAACAAGGGGCGGATGGGTCTGTCAACCATTCTTGATGTGAGAATAGCCTTGTCGGTGGGCTTGCCCTCGCGCTTGGTGAACGAGCCGGGGATTCTGCCTACAGAGTAGAGCTTTTCCTCGTAGTCAACCGACAGAGGGAAGAAGTCAACGCCCTCACGCGGCTTGGGTGAAGCGGTAACGTTAGCCATAACCACCGTTTCTCCGTATCTTACCCAGCAGGAGCCGTTTGAAAGCTCGCAGGTTTTGCCCGTCTCAACAACAAGCGGTCTGCCTGCAAAGGTGGTTTCGTACTTGTGGTACTTGTCGAATTTTTTGAGTTCTGACATTGCCATGTTTAATATTCCTCCGTTTAAAAATAAATGTTTTTTGTTTTCAAGCGGATGTTTTAGCAATAAATCAAATCTTCCGCAGACGAAAGCGAAGGACTTGATTTATTACTAAAAAACAGCGCCTGAAAACAAAAACTCAAAGAGCAGGAAACAATACTTGCGCTTGCTCCTGCCCTTTAGTACGATAATTAATTACTTTCTGAGGCCGAGCTTTTCAACGATTGCACGGTAACGGTTGATATCGGTCTTCTGAAGGTAGTTCAAAAGATTACGTCTGCGTCCGACCATCTTAAGAAGTCCTCTTCTGGAGTGGTGGTCGTTTTTGTGAATCTTGAGATGTTCGGTAAGATCGGCAATTCTCTTGGAAAGTATAGCAATCTGAACCTCGGGCGAGCCGGTGTCGTTTTCAGAAAGCTTGTTGGCTTCGATAATAGCCAGCTTTTCGTCTTTTAACAGCATTTTAATATACCTCTTTCATAATTTTTTCCGACAGCATAGAAAGCGGCGGGTATCATTCCCATAAAATGGGCTTAGCCCGCTTTCAGCGACTGCGGTAATTTTCGTGCGCGCGATGTCACACATATGGTATGATATCACATTTCCGCAGATTTGTAAAGGGGTTTTTGAAATATTTTCATTATATTCGCAAATTTCTTTTCAAGATGTGCCTTAGTTTGGCGAAAACCAAAGTGTCAATAGCAAAAAATTAAAAGCTTTAGATCCAGCCTTTCTCGAAAGGCTGGCGAGGGTCAAGGGGCGAGG
>USEH01000089.1 GCA_900553675.1 uncultured Ruminococcus sp.
ACGTGGACTTACCTATGTGCTGACATTCTGGACTTACCTATGTGCTGATTGCACACAGGCGATACCTCCACTTTTCTCTTTTCACTTTTCACTGCGGTCAAGACCAAGCAAACTTCCGACTACAGCAGTACCGGTCAAAGCTAACAATCCCTATTGCGCAATAGGGAAGCTTATCTTTCCCATATGCTCATACCCAATCAGCTTAACGTCCTTAAGCTCGGCGGAATTGTCGAAGTCGAAGAAGTCCTTTACCTCCGGATTCAGCCAAAGCTTGGGAGCGGGGAGGTCGCCGTCGGTGTCGAATCTTCTCAGCTGCTCGCGGACTCCATCAAGCTGATTTTCGTAGATATGCGCGTCCTTTATCGACCAACTCAGCGTTCCCGGCTTAAGACCCGTAACCTGAGCCAGCATACACAAAAGCACCGAATACTGGGTGACGTTGAACGGCAGCCCAAGCGGGGTGTCGCAGCTGCGCTGATGCACAAGCGCGTTAAGCCTGCCTTCGGTAACGTCCCACTCGCTCGACCACACGCAGGAGGGCAGAACAGCGGTGCTGAGATAATCGTTCTGCCAGAGCGACATCACCATACGCCTGTCAGCGGGGTTCTCCTTTATGCTTTTTATAAGATTCTGGGTCAGGCTGAATTTGCGGATTATCCAACCGTAGGCGGTGCCGATGGTGTGCGCCCACTCCTTGCCAAACTCGCGGCGGATTTGGGTCTTTACAAGACCGCCCTTGCCGTCCGGAACCATCTGGGTGGCTGTCCAAAAGCCGTCTTCGTCTATCTCCCATTCGTCCCATATGTGAACGTTGCGCTCTTGCAGCCATCTTACGTCGTTAGACTGCGCCTGATAGAACCACAGCATCTCCAGAACCGCCTGGCGGATGAAGACCTGCTTGGTGGTGAGTATCGGAAACTCCTCGGACAAATCAAGCGTAAAGCTCCACGAAGGTATTTTTATGGAATCTATGCCGGTGCGGTTGTGGGTTTTTGTTCCGTTGGTGACAATCTCCCTCAGCAGTGCGCAGTATTCCTTGTCCCATTTAGACATATATGCTCAGCTCCTTTTTTAAGTCTGCTTTCTCGTATAGTATAGCAGTTTTTCGGGTTATATGCAATAGCTATCTGATAGATATTCTGCTTTAGTCGGGGCTGCGGATGTATAATCACAGAAAAATCCCGAAAAAATCTTGTTAAATATCTTGTAAAATACCTTGACATTCTCCGTCAGATGATATAAAATATATGAGCAAATTCACTAAAAACAATGAAAGCAGAGGGAATACTTATGGAAACAAATGAAAAAAATTAAAAGATTTAATCCGTTGTATGCGATTGGCTTTATTGTCATTCCGATAGCAGTAATGCTCATTTTAACAACGATTGCGGTTACGTTGATTAAAAACCCCGGCGTCGGTAACATCGTCTCCATCCTTGGAGCGGCATTTGTTGTTCTTTGGTTCTCGGTTCTGGGCGGAGTGTTCTATAAGTCCAAGGTAAAGCAGTTTGAAAAAGAACTTGACGACATGGGCTTTAAGTGCAATCAGACCTTTAACGGCAAGGGCGAAACTGTTATCGTTGACGTTGCAGGCGGCAAGATTGCAGTAATCTTCTACTGGAATCCCTTTAAAAAGTACATTGTTTCCGCGTCCAAGGTTGAAAAGGCATGGGTTGACGACGGTAGAACCGGCTCCGGCATGTTCGAGGGCTCGCAGAGGGTAAGATTCTGCTTGATTCTCGACGGCGTTAGATTCAACGTAAACACCTTCATCTCCAACACCCGCTACAAGATGACCGACAACTACATTTTAGACGGCATCTCCAAGGCAGATTTGATGGTTGAGGTTCTTAAAGAAGCCAAGGCTAACGCAACCGCAAGCGTAAACTGATTCAAGGCGGTTTAACATGAACGTATTTAAAAAGATTCTGGGTGTTTTCCACAGCGACTGGTGCAAAAAGTGCGGCACCGCCATGGAAATTACCGACACACGTCTTTACTTTCTGCCGATGTCGGTTGGAAACTACACTGACCATGAAAACGCCGATTACTATCTGAAAAACGCCGTCCCGATAAGCGACATTTCTCAGATCCCGACAGGAATGTACGCCTGCCGTGTTCAGGCAATGCGCTGCCCTCAGTGTGCAAACAACGCTGTTATAGTCTGTCCCTTCCTGCCGGTAAGGGGCGAGGAGCGAAAGGAACTTGCGCATATCTTTGAAAACGGTGAGGTTGACGAGCTGATTTACGGGCTGAATTGATAGAATGGCAGAACTGAATAGGTAAATGCACCCCCACGGGAGATGATTTCTCCTGCGGGGGTTGATTTTGGAAAGTGAGATGTAAAGTTATCGAGCCGCGAAAGCGGCAAGCAAGGAGGCGAAGCCGGGGCAAAAGATTCATCGGCGAAGACGATACCTTTACTTTTCACTTTTCTCTCTTATCTTTTATCTGGAAAAGCCGCCTAAGCACAGTAGATAAAAGAGAAGAGAGAAGAGAGAAAAGATAAAAGTACAAAAAGAAAAACCGCCTTGCCGGCGGCTTTTCTTTTTGGTGGAGGCGACGAGAATCGAACTCGTGTCCGAAAACCCATCCTGCAAACTTTCTACGAGTGTAGCATATCCTTTACATTCCCTCAGCCGGCGCGGACAAGCACGCTCCGAACCTTGGTATCCGGTAATTCATCCGTCGGTCACCGGAGTCGCCAACGAACGTTCACTGCTAAGCGACGCCCAAACCGATGCCGCAGTACTCATCGGCAGGACGGGCTGCTATTAGGCAGCAGCCAATTCTAAACTATTATTGTCGTTTAAAATTTAATTTTGCACCGTTTTAAGAGAATGGCGCGTCCTCTACTCGCTTATTCGCCCTCAAGATCCCCGTCGAAACCTTTACGCCCCCTTATCTTTTGCGGATTTTACCACAATATTATTATACTACACCAAAGGCATATTGTCAATATCAACTGTTTAACAATAAAGGAATATTTTTGACGATTTCCGAGACAACGCAATCCCGAAAAAAACATAAAACGCCGCGCCGGTGCTGCGGTCTGCCTCAATGCAGAGTCCGCAGGAGCCGACGCGGCGTTGAATTTTTATTGACTTTATGCGCTATGCTTTTCGGGGATTATCCCGCGATGTACAGCAGCTCGTCGCTGCCGCACTGAACGGGATCGTCCACGATAAGATCTACTGAATCGTCGTCGTCAATGTTGACTTCGGGGATGGTTACCTTTGTTCTGCCGTATTCGTGACCGCACTCCGCGCAGACATACCACTCATAAACGCCGTCTGAATACAAGCCGTGAGAGTTTGGCGAGTGCATTCTGGACATGCCGTTAAAGAAGTGGAAGCTGTCGTTGAGGTAGGTGATAACCGGTCTGTACATAAACGGGAACTGGAGTATTCCGCAGTAGCGGCATCTTCCGCCAACATATTTATGACCGCTGGGACTTGCGTAAATCGTGGTGCCGTATGACAAAAGCGTGTTGCAGCCTAGGCAGTAGGTATCGCCGGTGTAGCCGTTTACTCGGCAGGTCGCCTTTTTATCTCCGCGAAGCTCGGTTCCGCCGGTGTGATTGTTGCTGTCGGTTGGGATGGTTATGCTGGCAAGCTCGTTTGTTGCGGTTGAGTCGGAGTAGTTCTTTCCGCATTTCTTGCAGTGGTAATGCTCAACGCTGCCTTCCTTGTTGCAGGTTGACTTTACAGCCGCGATATGCTCAAGGTCGTGGGTGTGCGTAATCTGGGGAACGGTTTCTATCTCCTTGAATCCGCAGACGGCGCAGGATCTCTCACGGATGCCGGTTTCATGCTCTGTTGGGGGATTGGTTACTACCCAATCATTGAAGCTGTGGTTGTTGAAATCAAGCTTTTCTTCGCAGCCGGAGCAAGAGTGCCAGTGGCTGGCATTGTCGGACGACCAATCCGCAGCCGGCTTGTGTTCGTGGGTGGTTACAGGGACGGTTTCCGTCTTGGTTCTTGAGCAGACGGTGCAGGTGTAGGTCTTAACGCCGGTTGTCGTCTCGGTGGGTTCGGTGGTTATAACTCCTGCATTCCATGCGTGCGCAGCCTTTTCACTGACCTCGTCGGTATGCTCGCAGGTGGCGGGATGCCAGTGGTTGTTATCGTCGTGCGACCACTCCGTGGAGAAGGAGTGACCCTTTGCGGAGAGAACCGTTGAATCCAAGGTGATTTCGGTCTTGCCGTCCTCGGAGAAGAACTTTTTGCAGACCGAGCAGGTCTGATATGCTATATTGCCGTCTAATTCGCAGGTGGGTTCCTTAGCCGCAAATACTTCCAGCTTATGAGCTGCCATGGGGATTATTACGCTGTTCGCATCAGTTTCCTCTGTGCCGTTAGCGTCCCTGAACAGATTGCCGCAGCTGGTGCATTTGTAATGCTCGATGTTTCCTTCCTTAGTGCATGTAGCGGGCTTAGCATCAACTTTAGTCAGCTTGTGGGCTGCGGGGATTACTACGCTGTTCTTGTCGGTGATTTCTGCCGCGCCGTTGGCATCGGAGAACCACTTGCCGCAGTCGGAGCAGGTGTAATATTCCGTGTTGCCGTTGACGGTGCAGGTAGCGGGTTTAGCCTCGACTTTAGTCAGCTTATGGGCTGAGTGGAGCACCGTGTCCGCTTCGGTGATTTCGGTCTTGCCCTCAGCGTCGGAGAACCACTTTCCGCAGGTGCAGGCGTAATATTCTATGTTGCCGTTTGTGGTGCAGGTTGGGTCTTTAGCCTGAACATGCGTGTGCTCTATCGGAGATAAAGTTTCCTCTTTAGTAGCTTTGCAGGTGGTGCAGGTGAAGGTTTTAACGCCGGACGTTGTTTCGGTGGGCTGAATGGTTACCTTGCCCTCGTCCCAGTCATGAGCGGCTGAGCCTGACTTATTGCCGCAGACACATTCATGCCAGTGGTTGGTATCGTCGAACTTCCAGCTTTCGCCGGGAGTGTGGGTGGCTTTGTCAACCGGCTGGTTGCAGACGGTGCAGATATGCCAGTGGTCGGTATTGTCAGATGTCCAAGCCTCGCCGGCAGTGTGACCGGTCGCACCTATTTTACCGGCGTTCAGTTTCCATGAGACTAAATCGGCGATTTCCTTAGTGCAGTCCTTATCCTCAAAGAACTTGTTGCAGGAGCAGGTGTAATAATCCTTGAAGCCGTCCGTGGTGCAAGTGGCAGGTTTGCCGGAAGCAAGGGTTCCTGCGTGTGTATGGTCTGACTTGATTAAGTTGGCGTATTCTGTACCCCAAGCAGTCTTATATGCATTCACGCTGCTTTCGGGAACAGTTATGCCGTTGACGGATATGCCGGTAAAATCAAATACACTACTTCCAATCGTCGGCGGATTTGTACCCTCCATGGTTACGCTTTCAAGTCTTATGCAACTAACAAACGCAGAGTTGCCTATCGATGTAACGCTTGCCGGTATGGTTATGTTATTAAGATATTCGCATTTATAAAATGCCTGCTCACCTATCGTTTTGAGTGTTTCCGGAAGGGTTATGCTTTTAAGACTCAAACAGGTGCCAAACGCATTATTGCCAATGCTTGTCACGGAAGGCATTTCTACGGAAGTCAGTTTGGTGCAGGCACTAAACGCTTCATCAGCTATTGTGGTCACGCCGGACTCAATTTTAACCGTCGTGACTTTTGCAGCATTGGCTGTACGTCCGTTTACAGCCCAATCATCCATTCCGGCTTGGGTTTTGATTGTCAGAACGCCGTTTTCATAAGTCCAGCCAACGTCAACGCTTGCACCGTAATCGGTGGTGGACGGAGTGAGAATAGAGCTTGAAAGCAGCGAGGTTGTCTCGCTGTCATAGGTGTAGGTAACTCCGGCAACCTTGTAGCTGCTTCCCGACATGGTAACGCCCTTAAGGAATAGCTTATCGGGCGCACCGATAGTGCCGGCGTCGCAGTTGGTGACATCAACAACATAGCTCTTGCCGTCAAGCCTGACTATGTTCCACATGTGCGGACCTGCGCCGGTGCCGCCTGCCATCTTTCCGGTGACGGTGTAGCACTCAATGCCCGAAAGCTCGCACAGGTACTGGAACGCCTTGGCATAGCCCTCGCAGACAACGTTGGTGTTTTTGTCGCCGTCGAAGACGTTTGTCAGCTGGAAGGAATCGCCGTAGGCTCCGCCCGAAGCGGCTTTGGTGTCATAGCTTACCATTTCGCAGATTTTGTCTTTAAAGGTCTTCAGCTTGTCGGCGTCGCTGCCGGTTGCACTTGAAGCTATGCTCCGCGCGTTATCAAAAGCCTTTTTTGCTGCCGCAATTTTTGTGGAGTCGGTAGCGTACTGATTGCCGTCTTTCCGGTAGCTATTGGCAACAGCCATTTTTATCGTCAGAAAACAATCGGTTTTGGTTTCGGAGTAGGAAAGTGCTGAAGCAGTTCCGACCGTTTTATCGTACCAATAAAGCTCGGACGGGCAGTCCTGAAGCAAAGCGTCAATAGCTTTGCCAAACGCCCCATCAAAATCTTCGGGCTTTATATTCAGCGGGATATCGCTGAATACGGTGCTTGAGGTAGTGCCGTCTGCAATAGTCAGTATTTTCGATTTAATCGCTTCGTAAATCTCCACACCGGTAGCGTTAAGACTGTCTCTTCCGACCGAGGACGCATAGGTCTGCACACCGCCGCCATAGAACATCCCCTCGACGTATTGGTCGAAAAGCTCGTCGTTATTCGCAGCGCCCGTCTGGGTTACGGTTGCCGTTACTGTCTTATCCGACGTTTCCGCCGGAGAAGTAGTCTGAGCCGGCGTCTGAGTTGGGGCGGAATTTTCAAGTCCGGCGGCGAACGACGATGCCGTCATCGAAAAAATCATAGCAGCGCTCAGCGCAAGCGACATGATCTTTTTAAGTAAATTGGTTTTCATGAGGATTCCTCCTTGATTTATTCCCGAAAGCGGGAGAGTGCCGCTGAATACAGCTCGTCGGCGCGTGATTGTTATGTCAATCGACACGGATATTTTATTTATAATTATCCAAATTTAGTATAACATATTGCAGGACGGCGTGTCAAGGGGTGATAAGGTGAATTGTTTGTGAAATCTGCATAATAATCAAGTTGACATTTGCACTTTAAAATAGTATAATATCATAGTCCGACGGCGGCTTATGCGGAATAGCCCGCGCGGCGCGCCGTCACATCACAAAACACTATATTTATATAGGAGAGATAATTATGAGATCAAGCGGAATACTTATGGGGGTAGCTTCACTTCCCGGAGAATACGGCATAGGCAAGCTGGGCAAGGAGGCACGCGCGTTTGTAGACTTTTTGAAAAAAGCCAAGCAGCATTACTGGCAGATTCTTCCTCTTGCACCCACCGGCTACGGCGATTCGCCTTATCAGTCCTGCTCGTGCAGCGCGGGAAATCCCTATTTTATAGACCTTGAAACCCTTGAAAGCGAGGGACTTTTAAAGCCGGAGGACTACAAGTCGGTAGCCTTTGGCGACAACCCGCGATACATCCACTACGGTATGCTTTACGAGACGGTCGCGCCGGTTCTGCGCAAGGCGTATGCAAGATTTTCCCCGACCGAGGACTACCGCCAGTTCTTGGAAAAGAATTACGACTGGGTGGGCGACTACGCCCTGTTTATGGCAATCAAGGACGAAAACGGCGGCAAGCCGTGGTATGAGTGGGAGCGCCCTTTAAAAATGGCAGAGCCGTGGGCTTTGGAGGAGGCAAAACGCCGTCTCGAACGCGAAATCGGCTTTTACATATTCGTCCAGTACGAATTCTACAAGCAGTGGTTCTCGCTGAAGAAGTATGCCAACCGCAATGGCATTGAGATTATCGGGGATATGCCTATCTACTGCGCGTATGACAGCGTTGAGGCGTGGCTGCACCCCGAGCTGTTCGAGTTCGACGGCGAAAAGCGCCCGATAACCGTCGCGGGATGTCCTCCCGATCAGTACGCCGAAAAGGGTCAGCTGTGGGGAAATCCCATATACAACTGGAAGGCTATGCAGGCAAACGGCTACAACTGGTGGGTAAGGCGCATAGGCTTTGCCACCGATATGGTGGACGTTCTGCGTATCGACCATTTCAGGGGCTTTGCGGGGTACTATTCCATCCCATATGGTGACAGCGACGCTATGCGCGGCTCGTGGCGGCAGGGTCCCGGACTGGAGCTGTTCAACTCCTGCAACTACTGGCTGGGCAAAAAGAGGATAATCGCCGAGGATTTAGGATTCGTCACCCGAGAGGTCGGGGAGCTTTTAAAGGCTACCGGATATCCCGGAATGAAGGTATTGCAGTTTGCCTTTGACCCCAAGGCAAAGAGCGACTATCTGCCCTGCAATTTTGAGACTACCGAGTGCGTCTGCTACACTTCCACCCACGACAGCGACACCGCAAAGGGCTGGGCGGAGAAGTTAGAGGGTGAGAGCCTTGAATACTGCTTGGAATACATGGGTATCAAGGACAAAAAGGATATCCCCGATGGTCTTTTAAGGCTGGCATGGTCGAGTACAGCGGAAATTGCTATTGCTCAGCCGCAGGATCTGCTGGGTATCGGCAACGCGGCAAGGATAAATGTTCCCGGAACGCTGGGTCTGAACTGGAGATGGAGGCTGGGCGGTGGGGACTGCTCGGATTTGTTAGCGGAGAAGTTGGCTAAGCTCAGTAAGGTTTATAACAGGTGCGGATGATTCTCCCGCCGCCAGTTAAGAGAAAAGAGAGAAAAGTGAAAAGTGGCGGTATCGGCTTTCGCCGATGAT
>USEH01000090.1 GCA_900553675.1 uncultured Ruminococcus sp.
GGGTGCAACGTTCACGGCTCGTCAGGTGGCGGTGTATAACGATATATGCTACTGGAACCCCGATATGTACGGCACCAACACAAGATGCCCCGGCGCCCGCGATTACTACAACAGCATTTTCGAGCTTTACGCCGAGTGGGGAGTGGACTTTGTAAAGGTTGACGATATCTGCCGCAACGACCATAACGAGGGCGAAATAACGCTCATCGCCGACGCAATTAAAAACAGCGGCAGAGACATGGTTTTAAGCCTTTCTCCCGGACCCGCAAAGCCTTCTCAGGCGGAATTTTTCAAGGAATACGCCAATATGTGGAGAATTACCGACGATTTCTGGGACAAGTGGGAGCTGCTCTATAATATGTTCGAGCGTGCCGAGGTTTGGTGCAACCATGCCGGAGCGGGTCACTGGCCCGACGCCGATATGCTCCCCATAGGTCCTATAAATCAGGTGTACTCAAAGGACAACCGCTCCAACTTTACCCACGACGAGCAGAAAACCATGATGAGCCTTTGGTGCATCATGCGCTCGCCCCTGATGATAGGCGGAGAGCTTACCGGCTTTGACGATTTCACACTTTCGCTTGTAACCAACGCCGAGCTTCTTAACATCGAAAAGCAGAGCTACTGCGCGCACCAGCTGTGGAGAAAGAATTCAGGCGACTGCGAGCAGATAGCGTGGTTCGCCCCAACCGTATCGGGGGATACATGGTATCTTGCTCTGTTCAACGCGGGCGAGAAGGATACTGCTATTAGCGTAAATCTTAATGAACTCGGTATAGCCCCCACAAAGGCTTACGATATCTGGGAGAAAACAAGCGTCAATGTCGGCGAAACCGTTACAGTTAAGGTCAATCCCCACGGAGTCTGCCTGCTTAAGCTGGAACGCTGATAAAACCAAAGAATTATCGCCGCAGAATCATCAGGCACAGATTTTGCGGCGATAACGCGCGCATAAAAACAAAAAAGCGCCGCAATATAACGACGCTTTTTTGCCCAATATAATCTTCCAAGCAAATGACATGATTTTTTTAGCTCAATAAAATAATATACTAATTTGATGGCAAATTCAATGATTTTTCTTAATCGGTTTATTGATTTTTACTGAGAATCCGCCAAAAATGAAAGGAATGGTCATAAAAATGGAGGACAAATTCTTTTGTCCGGACTATTACAGCCGATTTTCCTGCATAGCCTCGCTCTGCGAGGTCAGCTGCTGCCGCTCCGGATGGGAGATTCCGATCGACGATGAAACCTATCTTGCGTATAAGTCCGCGGGCGTTTCGGATATAGACGAAAATATCACTACCGGCTCAGACGGCGACCGCATTTTTAAGCTGAAGCCGGACGGAAACTGCCCATACCTTGAGCCGGACGGTCTTTGCAGGCTCTATACCATCACCGGCGGAAGGCTTGGCGAGATATGCGCGCAGTATCCGAGGTTTTTTGAGGAGTACGACGGCTTTACCGAAGCGGGAATATCGATATCCTGCCCCGAAGCTCAGCGGCTGATACTGTCCGCCAAAAGAAGCGATTATGCGCTAGATACCGAGCAGCCGCAGGAGGAGCTTCTTGCGTTTCTACATTCTGCCAGAAAATTCGCCCTTGATATAGCATTTTCACCCAACCAGCCGGATGTTATCGCGGCAAGGCTGATAGATTACGGCATCGCCCTACAGGAGCTTATCGACACCGGCGAGCTTGACTTTTCCGACTTCGCTCAGCTTGCAAATGCAATAATACGCACTGATGATGAATCAAATGTCAGTCCGACGGAGGAATACATATTCGCCTGCAAAGCAATCCTTGAAGCAACGGATATCCTCTACCCCGAGTGGAAACAGCTTTTAAATCGCGGAGCAGGCGGTGAAATCGCAGCTGATACTTCAATGCGGGACGAATCTGAAAGGGCATATTTAGGATATCTTGTATACAGATTCTTCCTCAAAGCCGTCAACAACGAAAATATCGCGGCGGTGTGCGAATTTATCGCCTGTGCATACTATCTTGCAAAAATGCTTCCGGGCGAGTTTGCAAGGAACACAAGGCTATTCTCAAAGGAAATCGAACACGACTCCGATAACCTCTGGAGCGTTATGGAACTTTTTGAAGAGCGCGCGGATTCCATGCTTTAGTTATGCAAAATAGCCGTTCCCAAGCTTGAAACAAGGGAGCGGCTATTGTATTAGCTTTCCGATTCGTCAAAATCGTCCAGTTCAAGAATCTTCCGCGAGTCGCTGAGGTCGATGGTTCCGACCTCTCTTAGTTTGCGCTGGATAGCGCGTGTGCGGGTTCCTATTAACTTCTGCATATCGTCGTCGAGCTGTTTTATGCGGTTCTGAGCCGAGGCGAACACCTTTTCAAAGGTGTCAAACTCTGTCTTTACCGCGCTTAATATCTCCCAGACCTCGTTGGAGCGCTTCTGAATCTGCAAGGTCTTAAAGCCCATTTGCAGCGAGTTCAGCATAGCTGCCATGGTTGAAGGTCCCGCGATGTTCACCGAGTAATCGCGCTGTAAAATCTCCACCAGACCGTGGTTGACGACCTCTGCATACAGCCCCTCAAACGGCAGGAACATAATTCCGAAGCTTGTGGTGTAGGGCGGGCGGATGTACTTGTCGTGGATGTCCTTTGCACACTTGCGTATAACAGTTTCAAGCGATTTGTATGCCGAGCGAATGCCCTCGGGGTAGCCGGCAGTATAAGCGTCCTGCAAGGCGGCATATGTATCGCCTGGAAATTTCGAGTCGATGGGCAGATAGATAAACTCAGAGCCGTCTCCGGCGGGGAGCTTCACCGCAAATTCAACGTGATCGCGGCTTCCAGGGATGGTGGCAACCTCGGTGTCGTACTGGTCGGAATTGAGGATTTCACTCAGGATTGCCCCAAGCTGGATTTCGCCCAGAATACCGCGCGTCTTGACGTTTGAAAGCACCTTTTTAAGGTCGCCTACACCCGCAGCAATCGACTGCATTTCGCCAAGACCCTTGTAAACCTGCTCTAAGCGCTCGCTTACAAGCTTGAACGAGTTTGTCATCTTTTCGTCGAGGGTCTTTTGCAGCTTTTCGTCAACGGTCACGCGGATTTCGTCAAGCCGCTTGTTGTTGTCCTCCTGAATGTGGGAAAGCCGCTTTGAAATGGTGTCCCGCATTTCCGACAGCTTCTGCTCGTTGCCGGATTCGAGAGATTTTATGCGCTCCTCCAGCTGCTTCAGCTGATTCTGCATAGCCTCGCTCATTAAAAGCTGTTTTGAGGAAATGGCAAGATCCATGTCGTTAAGCCGCTGATACTGCGCGGCGGAGGCGGTCTTTTGAGCGTCTAAAACCATGTCTCCCAAAGTTTTGACTGTGCTTGTGACGTTTGCGAAAAGCTCTTGCCGAAGAGTGCTGCTCGAAGAGCTTATGCCGTCTTCAAGTCGGGCAAGCCCCTCGGCGGTGCGGTCGTTTTGCCCGTCTCTCTTTCGGGATATCAGTATGACTGCCGCCAAAACGTCTCCTATAATAATCAAAGCAAGAATGATAATTAAAACAATATTGTCCATAATATTTTTACTCCTGACTGAAGTTTAGCAAATTGAGTTCGGCAGGAAAATCAATCCCGCCATAGTGATATGCCATTATTTTAGCACATTTTTTTAAATAATGCAACCATGCGAAAATGTTAGCGTTGATGCGTAAATTTTATGCGCATGATGTGAATGTTTTCATAGCACTTTGCACAAAATGTTATTTACATTGCAGATTTTGTGTGGTATAATTCAATTAGCTGAAGATCAGCAAAATAGATTGGAGGAAAATAAAATGAAAAAAATAATAGCAATATTCGTTTCCATTGTTCTGTGCGTTTCGCTGGCTGTTTCGGTCAGTGCCTTTGAAGGCTCTGCAGATATAGCTCTCTACGCCGGCAACAGTGCAAACTGGACAACCGCTTCAAGCGACCCTGTAACAGTCAATGCAGACGGTGAATACACCTTAAAGCTCGAAGGTCTTTCCATCACTCCCGATACCGCAACGGTTATTTACATCAAGGATTCCGCCGTTGAGGCTGGGGAGAAGGAAAAGTCCGACCTTTCTGCCGACATCACTATACTCACCAAAAGCCTTAAAATCAACGGCAAGGAAATAGCCCTCACCGAAGGCTATCCCACCACCCTCACCGATGCCGGAGTATTTGACGTTTGCTGGTACAACATCTGGGCAACCAGTTACTTCGCTTTTGAGGGCATGGACCCCATCACCGATATTGAGGTTACATTTGAAGTAGTTTCAGCTGCCGCGCCTGCCGAAACCGTTCCAGACGATACAGCTGCTCCCGCCGACAATGCAGCTGAGGATACCGCAGAACCCGCACCTGCACCCGCAGCAGATACTTCCACCCCCGCAGATACCGGCATAGTTTTAGCACTTGCACCTATGGCTATAGCCGCCTGCGCAGTAGTTATCAGCAAGAGAAGATGACTCCTATAATATAGCATTAACGCCGCCATCTGGTTTCAGAGGGCGGCGTTAATGCTGTCAAAAAAGCTCCCGAATTTTGCGCTTCGGGAGCTTTAATTATTTATCGATAGTAGAAATATCCGGAATAGTCTCTTCAAGAACGTCAAGAACAATCCTTACAGTGTCAAGCGATGTAAACATTGTAACACCGTTCTGAACCGCGCACTGACGAATCGCCGTACCGTCCTCGTAGTGAACGCCGGAAAGTATCGCTCTGGTATTTATGATGTAGCTGACATATCCCGCGCGGATAGAGCGAAGAATCTCGTCGCTGCCCTCGCTGAGCTTTCCGCGAACCCTTGTGCGTATGCCGTGCTCTTTTAAGAAGTTCGCCGTTCCGATGGTCGCCTCAATGTTGAAGCCAAGGTTGTAAAACCTGCGCACAAGCGGCAGAGCCTCCTCCTTGTCCTCGTCGGCAAGGGTTACAACCACCGTGCCGTAGTCCTTCATTTTAACGCCGGACGCCTGCAAAGCCTTGTACATCGCGCGGTTAAGCCTGTCGTCGTAGCCTATAGCCTCACCGGTTGACTTCATTTCGGGGGACAAATAAGCGTCCATGCCCGAAAGCTTTTCAAACGAGAATGCCGGCGCTTTAACATACCAACGCTTCTTTTCGGGCGGGAGCATACAGTCAATTCCCTGAGCGGCAAGGCTTTCGCCAAGCATACACCTTGTGGCGATTCGCACAAGCGGGTATCCTGCCGACTTTGAAAGGAACGGAACACTTCTCGAAGCCCTTGGGTTGACCTCGATAACGAACACGTTTTCGTCCTTGTCAACAATAAACTGAATGTTGAACAGCCCGACTATTCCTATTCCCAGACCCAAGCGGGTGGTGTAGTCGGAAATGGTACTCTTTACCTTTTCGGAGATGCTGAAAGGCGGGTAAACGCTCATCGAGTCGCCCGAATGAACGCCGGTGCGCTCTACAAGCTCCATTATTCCCGGGATGAATACCTGAACGCCGTCGCAGATAGCGTCCACCTCGACTTCTTTTCCCGCAAGGTACTTGTCCACTAAAACCGGCTTGTCAACGTCCACCTCAACCGCGTTTTTAAGGTAGTGCCGCAGCATTTTTTCGTTTGCGACTATCTCCATGGCGCGTCCGCCTAAAACAAACGAGGGGCGAACCAGAACGGGATATCCTATCCGCTGAGCTGCTTCAACTCCGGCTTCGATGTTTGTAACAGCCTCGCCCTTGGGGTTGGGGATACCAAGCGAGCGGATTACTTCATCAAAAGCGTCCCTGTTTTCAGCCTTTTCAATGCCAACGCAGTCGGTTCCTATAATCTTCACTCCACGCCTTGTAAGCGGCTCGGCAAGGTTGACAGCAGTCTGTCCGCCGAGGGTGGCAATAACTCCCAGCGGCTTTTCAAGGTGGATGATGTTCATAACATCCTCAACGGTCAGCGGCTCAAAGTAAAGCTTGTCGGCGGTGGTGTAGTCGGTGGAGACCGTTTCGGGGTTGTTGTTGATAACAATAGCCTCGTAGCCGGCGTCCTTGATGGTTCTCACTGCGTGAACGGTGGAGTAGTCAAACTCCACGCCCTGACCGATTCTTATAGGACCCGAGCCCAAAACTATAACCTTCTCACGCTCGGAAACTATCGATTCGTTTTCGTCCTCATAGGTCGAGTAGAAGTAGGGGACATAGCTCTTAAATTCGCTGGCGCAGGTGTCTATCATCTTGTAAACCGGGAAAAGCCCCATTTCACAGCGGCGGGCATAGATATCGTCCTCAGTGGTCTTCCACAGCTCGGCGATGTATGAGTCGGAAAAGCCCATCTTCTTGGCTTCTCGCATAAGCTCGGGCGAGTCGGGGCAAGCCTCCATCTCCTTTTCAAAATCGACTATTTTCTTGATTTTGTCGAGGAAGAACATATCTATTCCGGTGATGTTGCATATTCTCGAGTGGTCAACACCCGCCCACATAAGCTGGGATATTGCATAGATTCTGTCGTCGGTGCCCTCCTTGATGTAGTCGAGCAGGTCATCAACGCTCATATGCTCCGAGTCGAATTTTGCCATGTGGATGTGATTCTTGGAGTCTTCAAGCGAGCGTATAGCCTTTAACAGACTTTCCTCCAGCGTTCTGCCAACGCTCATTACCTCGCCGGTAGCCTTCATCTGGGTGGAAAGGGTGTTCGAGGCAGAGGTGAACTTGTCAAACGGGAAGCGCGGCATTTTGGTTACGACGTAGTCTAAGGACGGCTCAAAGCAGGCAGGGGTGTTGGCAAGCTGAATTTCGTCTAAATTCATGCCGACGGCAATTTTAGCCGACACCCTTGCAATCGGGTATCCGCTTGCCTTGGAGGCAAGTGCCGACGACCGCGAAACCCTCGGGTTTACCTCGATAACGTAATATCTGAACGACTGCGGGTCCAAGGCAAACTGAACGTTGCAGCCGCCCTTGACATTCAGCGCGCGAATGATTTTCAGCGCAGAATCGCGCAGCATATGGTATTCTTTGTTTGTAAGCGTCTGGCTGGGAGCCACAACTATCGAGTCGCCGGTGTGGATTCCGACAGGATCCAAGTTTTCCATGTTGCACACGGTTATAGCGGTGTCGTTGGCGTCCCGCATAACCTCGTATTCGATTTCCTTGTAGCCCTTTATGCTCTTTTCAACCAGAACCTGATGAACAGGGGAAAGTGCAAGCGCATTTTTCATCATGACCGTCATTTCGTCGGGGTCATATGCAAATCCGCCACCGGTGCCTCCCAACGTGAAGGCAGGGCGAAGTATTACCGGATAGCCGATATTCTCCGCGGCTTCCAAGCCCTCCTCAACGCTGTAGGTTATCTGCGATGGAACAACCGGTTCACCGATTCGCTGGCAAAGCTCTTTAAAAAGCTCTCTGTCCTCGGCACATTCTATGCTCTTGGCGTCGGTACCCAAAAGCTCGATTTCGCACTCCTGCAAAACGCCTTTTTTGGCAAGCTGCATTGCAAGGTTAAGCCCTGTCTGACCGCCGATTCCGGGAACGATAGCGTCCGGACGTTCGTATCTGCAAATCCTTGCGACAAATTCAAGGGTCAAAGGCTCCATGTAAACCTTGTCGGCGATGGAGGTATCAGTCATGATGGTTGCGGGGTTGGAGTTGCACAAAATTACCTCGTAGCCCTCTTCCTTAAGGGCGAGGCACGCCTGAGTTCCGGCATAGTCAAACTCTGCCGCCTGACCGATAACAATAGGTCCCGAGCCGATAACCAAGACCTTTTTTATATCAGTGCGCTTGGGCATCCTGCTTCGCTCCTTTCATGTTTTCCAGAAATTTGTCAAAAAGATAGTGTGAGTCCTGCGGACCGGGCGCGCTTTCGGGGTGATACTGCACGCTGAACACCTTGTCAGCCTTGCACTCAACCCCCTCAACCGTTTTGTCAAGCAGGTTTATATGTGTAATTTCAAGCTCGGTGGATTCTATGCTTGCAGGATCAACGGCGTAGCTGTGGTTCTGCGAGGTCATTTCGATTTTGCCCGTCTCAAGATTTTTTACGGGATGGTTTCCGCCTCGGTGACCGAATTTCAGCTTGTAGGTTTTAGCCCCATATGCAAGCGAAATTATCTGATGTCCCAGACAGATTCCGAAAATCGGGTACTTGCCCTTAAGATTTCTTACAAGCTCTATAGCAGTCTCAACATCCTCTGGATCGCCTGGACCGTTTGAAAGCACAACTCCGTCGGGGTTCATAAACTCTATTTCCTCGGCAGTTGTGTTGTACGGCACGATGGTAACATTGCAGCCGCATTTGTTCAGCGAGCGGATAATGTTCAGCTTGATTCCGCAGTCCAGCGCAACCACGTTGAACACCGGATTCGCCGTCCTTGAATACCATCTCTTTTTGCAGCTGACCTTAGATACCGCGTCGTGCGGAACAGGGGTGCTTTTTATGACGGCAAGACCGTCCTCCAATGAGGTGGAGATATCGGTAATAAGCACCCTTCTCGAACCCAAGTCGCGGATACTCCTTGTAAGCTTGCGGGTGTCAATGCCGTAAATTCCCGGGATGTCGTTTTCCTCCAGCAGCTCCGAAAGGGTTTTGGTGTAACGGAAGTTCGACGGCATATCGTTGTAGTCCCTAACGATAAGTCCGCCTATGGTTATGGCTTTGGACTCAAAATCGTCGTCGGTTATGCCGTAGTTGCCGATCAGCGGGTAGGTCATAACCACCGCCTGATAGGTGTATGACGGGTCGGAG
>USEH01000091.1 GCA_900553675.1 uncultured Ruminococcus sp.
CAGCTTCTGCTCACCGTCGCGGTCATGGTCATAAACCAAAAATTCTTCATAAACGGCTTCAAGGGTCTTATCCACCGCTCGCCGAATATGGACACGCTCGTTGCTCTCGGAAGCTCCGCTGCGTTCGGATACAGCACCTATGCACTGTTCGCTATGACGGCGGCGCAGGTGAGGGGCGACATGGACGCGGTTATGATGTACATGGACGGGTTCTATTTTGAATCCGCCGCAATGATTCTCGCGCTCATCACCGTCGGGAAAATGCTCGAAGCGCACTCGAAGGGCAAAACCACAAACGCGCTCAAAAGTCTCATGCAGCTCGCTCCGAAAACCGCAGCTGTCGAGCGTGACGGAAAAGAAATTACTCTCCCCATCGAACAGGTGCATAAAGGAGATATTTTCATCGTAAGACCGGGCGAAAAGGTTCCCGTTGACGGAATTGTTATCGAAGGAAGCGGCGCGCTTGACGAATCCGCTCTGACCGGCGAGAGCATACCGGTTGACAAGTCCGCAGGAGATACCGTTTCCGCCGCAACCACAAGCAGCTCAGGCTATCTGAAATGCGAAGCAAGGCGTGTCGGCGAGGATACCACTCTTTCAAGAATTATTAAGATGGTCAGCGATGCCGCAGCCACAAATGCACCTATTGCAAAGCTTGCCGATAAGGTATCCGGCGTGTTTGTGCCTACGGTCATAACCATCGCCGCCGTAACAATAGTTATCTGGCTTCTTTTAGGAAGAGAGTTCGCCTATGCGCTTGCAAGGGGAATATCGGTGCTTGTAATAAGCTGTCCCTGCGCACTGGGACTTGCAACTCCTGTAGCCATAATGGTCGGTTCGGGCGTGGGAGCCAAAAACGGAATCCTGTTTAAAACCGCAGCCTCGCTGGAGGAAACCGGCAAGGTAAATATAATAGCTCTGGACAAAACCGGAACGATAACCCTTGGCGAACCGGCAGTCACCGACATAATCCCCTCTGCGGGAGTGAAAGCGGAGGAGCTTATTTCCCTTGCGGCTTCGGTTGAAGCCAAAAGCGAGCATCCTCTTGCAAAAGCAGTAATATCCAAGTGCTCCGAGGACGGCATTGCGATATCCGAAGCGATTGATTACGAAACCCTTGCCGGAAGCGGCGTCAAAGCTAATGTCGGCGGGGCTGAGATAGTCGGCGGAAGCCTGAAATTTCTGTCTTCTCAGACCGATATTTCCACGGAAATCACCGATATCTGCAATAAGCTTTCGGAGGAGGGCAAAACGCCGCTTGTATTCTCCCGCAATATGAGTATAATAGGTATAATAGCCGTTGCAGACAGAATCAAGCCGGACAGCGCCGAAGCCGTCAGCGAGCTTAAGCAGCTTGGAATAAAGGTTGTAATGCTGACCGGAGACAACGAGAGCACAGCCAAAGCCATAGGCGCGCAGACCGGCGTTGACGAGGTTATAGCTTCTGTTCTGCCCGACGGCAAGGAGGAGGTTATAAGAAACCTCAGGCAAAACGGCAAGGTTGCTATGGTCGGGGACGGAATTAACGACGCTCCCGCGCTTACAAGAGCCGATATCGGCATAGCGATAGGCGCAGGCTCGGATATTGCGATAGAATCAGCCGTTGTACTGATGAAATCCAGCCTTAAGGACGCTGCTGCCGCAATACGCCTGAGCCGCGCGGCACTGCTTAATATCAAGGAAAACCTGTTCTGGGCATTTATTTATAACATAATCGGAATACCGCTGGCTATGGGTGCGTTTACTCACTTTGGAATAACCCTTAACCCGATGTTCGGAGCAGCCGCTATGAGCCTTTCAAGCTTCTGCGTTGTCAGCAACGCTCTAAGGCTGAATTACTGCAAGCTCTACGGCAAAAACGGCAGACCTTCCGCACCGTCCGCAGCGTATGTGCCGTCCGTAGCCGAAGCTCCAGCACCAGAAAAGCCGGATATCGCGCTTACTAAGACCATAACTATAGAGGGCATGATGTGCGAGCACTGTGAGGGATATGTAAAGGAAGCCCTTGAAGCTATTCCGCAGATAGTGTCGGCAAAAGCAAATCACAAAACAGGAATCGCCATAGCCGAGCTTACGGCAGACGTTCCGGATGATGATATCATTAAGGCTATAGAAACCGAAGGATATAAAGTAATTTCAATAAAAAACCAGTAAGGAGAGATTCAGATGACAAAGACAATCAAGGTTGAAGGCATGGCTTGCCCTCACTGCGAGGCAAAGGTTAAAGCAGCTCTTGAAGCTGTAGAGGGCGTTGCAAGCGCAGTTGCAAGTCACACTGCAAACAACGCTGTAGTAACACTGACAAAGGAAGTTTCGGATGCAAAGCTTATCGAAGCCGTCAACTCAACCGGAAAGTTCAAAGCAGTAGGCATTGAATGATTTTAATATGCCAAGCATGAAAAACACGGCGGTATGATAAAAGGCGTGCTTTAAGAGCAACATTTTCTGTTCGAAGAAGTGCGCTTTTTATTTTTGACTGAAGCTGAAAAGTTTATTGATGTATCCCGATAAATTCAGATTAACCCTTGTAATTGCAGACATTATCTGTTATCATCATCTTAGTCAGAGCGAATATGCTTCGCTTTGGAAATAACATTTTTTGGATGTATATTATGAAAAGACTAAAAAGATTTTTATGCGGAGCGACCTGCGCGCTGATGCTGGTATCATGCTGCGGCTGCGGTTCGCCCGAAATCAAGGGAGGCAGCGTAATGCTCGAAAAAAATACTATAATCACCGATTACTCGGCGAAGGATGTTAAGCTTAAAGGAGATTTCTATGATAACGCTCTAAAAAAAGAGATAGAATACCTTTTAAGCCTTGATAACGATAAGCTTTTGTGCAACTTCCGCAAGAACGGCGGAGTTAGCTGGGGGGACGCCGAGCCTTACAACGGCTGGGAAAATTCCCTCATCGGCGGACACACCATGGGTCACTACCTAACCGCTCTGGCTCAGGGCTATGTAAATGCTTCGGCATCGTCGTCAGACAAGACCAAGCTTTATGAAAAGATGGTAGCAATCGTTGACGGCTTGGCAGAGTGCCAGCGCGACAGCGGATTTTTGTGGGGTTCGACCGTGCTCAGCGTCGGCAATCTCGAGATTCAGTTTGACAACGTTGAAAAGGGCAAGTCAAATCTGTTTACGGAGGCGTGGGTTCCGTGGTACACCATGCACAAGATTTTTGAGGGACTCATCTCGGTTTACGAGCTCGCCGGATATCAGCCCGCGCTTGATATCGCCTGCAAGCTTGGCGACTGGACATATGAGCGCACACAAAAGTGGGACGACGCCACTCATAAAACCGTTTTAAGCATAGAATACGGCGGAATGAACGACTGTCTTTACGACCTTTATCGCCTCACCGGTGTTGAGAAGTACGCCGTAGCAGCTCATGCCTTCGACGAGGATTCGCTGTTCGAGCTTATCCGCACCGACGGCGCAAACGTTCTCAACAACCGCCATGCAAACACCACTATTCCCAAGATTATAGGCGCATTAAAGCGCTATGAAGTCCTCGACGGCAGAAAGATAGGTGGCAAGACCGTTGACGCTTCGGAGTATCTTGAAACCGCTGAAATTTTCTGGCAGATGGTTGTTGACCATCATACATATCCCACTGGTGGCAACAGCGAATGGGAGCATTTCGGCGAGGATGATATTCTCAACCGCGAGCGCACCAACTGCAACTGCGAAACCTGCAACGTATACAATATGCTCAAATTCACCAAGGAGCTGTTCGAGGTCACCGGCGATAAGAAGTATGCCGATTACTACGAGGAAGCCTTTATCAATCACATCTTGGCTTCACAGAACCCCGAAACCGGCATGACTACATACTTCCAAGCTATGGCAACCGGCTATTTCAGAACCTTCTCCACTCCGACCGACAGCTTTTGGTGCTGCACCGGAACCGGCATGGAGAACTTCACCAAGCTGGGCGACGGTATGTATTACCGTAATGGCGAAAAGCTTTACATCAATATGTACATCCCGTCCGAACTGAAAGCCGACGATATCGGACTTGCGCTAACCCAGACCGGTGATATTCCGCAGACCGATACCGCTAAATTCGCATTAAAGCTTGATTCCGAAAAGAATCTTGCGTTTATGTTCAGAATCCCCGAATGGGCAAAGGGTGCCGTTTCGGTAAATGTAAATGGTGAAGCCTTTACACATGAAGAAGAAAACGGCTATGCAAAGGTCGAAAGAAAATGGAAGTCCGGCGATACCGTAGAGGTTAAAATCCCGCTTGGCTTCACCTGCTCGAATTTGCAGGATGGTATTAATACTGTATCATTTAAATACGGTCCGGTTCTTCTTGCTGCCAAGCTTGGCGATAAGGATATGAAGACCACCTACACCGGCATGAGCGTTCTCATTCCCGAAACACCGGTTATCAGCGATGATACTCTTGTCCTCAACAGCGGCATTACTCCTAAAATGGTAAAGGACGCTCCCGACGGTTACTTCACCGATAACGGCAATCTCAGCTTTACTTTCACCGCTTCTAAGGAGAATTACGAGTTCGTTCCGTATTACTCGCTTTACAATACAAGATACGGCATCTTCTGGAAGCTTGCCGAAGATAAATAAATCTTTTCTATCAGATTTCAGCAAAAAATTCACAGCCTGTCCCATAAAATTAAGGGGCAGGCTGATTTTTTTACAAAATATTAAGAAAACTTAATATCTTTCGGATTGTATCTTAATAAAAAATCTGGTACAATAGACGTAAAATAAAAAATAAGCTATTGGGGTGCTGTCTATGTACAATATTTTGCTATGCGACGATGAACGTGATATCGTATCGGCGTTGAAAATATATCTTTCCAACGAAAATTACAGCTTTTTTGAAGCCTACACCGGCGCGGAAGCTCTTAAAATCCTGAATTCTAAAAGAATTGACCTTGTTCTGATGGACATAATGATGCCGGAGCTTGACGGTATAAACGCCCTCACCGAGATACGCAAGTTTTCAAACGTCCCGGTGATATTCCTCACTGCCAAGTCGGAATACACCGACAAGGTTCTGGGACTTAACCTTGGTGCAGACGATTACATAACAAAGCCGTTCAACCCTGTAGAGCTGACGGCAAGAGTGAAATCCCAGCTTCGCAGATATACCATGCTCGGAAGCGCGCCGCGTCAAGTGGACGTTATCCGCATTGATGGAATAGAGCTTTTGTGCGATTCCAAAAAGGTCTCGGTAGACGGCGAGGTCATCCAGCTTACGCCCAAGGAGTATGAAATCCTGCGCTTTTTGATGCTGAATGCCGGAAGCTGCTTTGCGCCAAATGAAATATACCGAAAGGTGTGGGGAGAGGTTCCAATAGGCGTCGACAACGCCGTTGCAGTCCATATCCGCCACATCCGCGAAAAGATTGAGATAGACCCTGCTTCGCCCAGGTATTTAAAGGTTGTATGGGGCAGGGGATATAAATTTGAAAAATCGGCGTCGGAATGATAATTAATTCCGAATCTGCGCGCCAATAAGGTAGGTAGATAATATATGAAAAACGGTATTAAAGGAAAGCTCGGCGCAAAGCTTGTTGCAATGTTTTTGTTCGTGATATCGGCGGTAGTGCTTGTGGCTTCGGCTATTGCACTGATTTATTTGTTTGAGGAGGACGCCTTCTTCGACGACGGTGAGCAGCTTGTGGAATCGGTCCGCGAATCCAGCCTTAACAATAAAATGAGCGACATAACCTTCGATATCAGACATTGGATGCCATTCGGAGAACCTGCTGAGCTGCCGGAAGACGAGGGCAGCACGGCTATGACCGAGGCAGACGATGAAGACGCAAAGCTCAAAGCCGAAACAAGCTGGAGTATCACAAGCAGAACAGAGAAGATTGTTAAGGAGCAGAAAAATCCCCTTAGCTCAGAAGATATTTCCTCAGCGGTTGGATTTCTGAACCATGCATACTCCAAGGACAATACAAATATCTCCATTGAGATATATAACTCCGAGGGCGAGCTGATATACAACAATTTTGCGATTGCAAGTCCGTATATGCGCAGGAGTGATTCATTTCGCATTGAGCGCTATGCTTCTGCCGGAGTTGCAGTAAGCAAGCAGTTTACTTCTGACAACGAGCTTGCGGATTTTGTTGATAACTGTCAGAGAGAAGGATATCTTGATTACACCGAGGAGCTGATACTGCTGGAGGGCGTGGAATCGGATTCCTATACCGACGGCTATATTCACAAGCTGACCGGTATATATACCGAAAAATATTATGAAGAACTCACGTTATGGTGCAGCATTCCTCACGCTCTTACCGTTCATGATGATATCTACACCAGAGTTGTAAAAGTGGAGACTCTGGTGGAAATGAAGTATATTATCATTATGATTGCAGCTGTTTCCGCACTGTTTTTGATTGCTTCCCTGATATTCGTTATCTGCTCTGCGGGATATTCCGACCGCTTTGATGGACTCCACCTTAGCCTATTTGACAAAGCTCCGCTTGAAATCCATCTGATATGTGCGGCGATTATTGTCTGCGCTGCAATTGTGCTGTATTATGATTACGGCTTCAGGCTTGATATCTGGTTGGCACTTGCGCTTCTGCTTGCGATGACAGCTGCTGCGGCATTGGTATTTATAATCCTTATCCACACCATATCAGCAAGGTGCAAAGCTGGCAAGCTGTTCCACTATACAATCATCTTCGGAAGCATAATCTTATTGTGCAGGGGAATAAAATACCTGTTCAAAAATATCAGATACAGCTGGAAGGTTGCGCTTGTCTTTGCGGCGGCTTCGGCATATGACCTGTTCTTTGTGGCAATGATGATGAGTTCGGAAACCGAGCTTGCGGTTGCAATGTGGCTTTTGGGCAAGCTTGCTCTGGCTGCTGCGCTTATCATATATGCAATAGGTCTCGGAAGGATAAAAGACGGCTGCAAGAAGATTTCGGAGGGCAAAACGGATTTTGTCCTGAATGGAACGTATCTCCCGCCCGACCTTAAGTCGCTTGCTGTAGATATAAACAGTATCGGCAACGGAATCCAGCTTGCGGTTGACGAGCGCACAAAGTCGGAGCGGCTGAAGACCGAGCTTATTACAAACGTTTCGCACGACCTTAAAACACCGCTCACATCAATAGTGAACTATGTTGACATTCTTTCCAAGCAGGACATCAAGCCGGACACTGCAAAGGAATATGTCGGAGTGCTTGTACGCCAGTCTCAAAGAATGAAAAAGCTTATTGACGACCTTGTGGAGGCTTCAAAGGCTTCCTCCGGTGCGATAGCCGTAAACGCACAGCGGGTGGATATGTCTTTGCTGATAACTCAGGCGGTTACCGAATTTGATGAAAGACTTGAAAAATCCCGCCTCACCCCGATAACCTCACTTCCAAAGGAGCCGGTTAGAGTGATGGTAGACGGCAGACTTATGTGGAGAGTGTTTGACAATCTTCTTGGCAACATCTGCAAATACGCTCAGCCTGAAACGCGGGTATATATAAGCGAAGACATAGTAGGAGATAAGGTAATAGTAACCTTTAAGAATATTTCAAGATACGCCCTTAACATCTCCAGCGAAGAGCTTATGGAGCGATTTGTGCGCGGAGACTCCTCCCGCCACACCGAGGGAAGCGGCTTGGGACTTTCAATTGCCAGAAGCCTTTGCAATCTGCAAAAGGTAGGCTTTGGAATCTCGATAGACGGCGACCTTTATAAGGCTCAGCTGACCTTTGACCGGCTGCCGAATCTTCCTGAAGATATCCAGACGGAAGAAGCAGAGCCGGAGGAACCGAAGGAGAATGAGCAGACTGCTCCCGAAGTGCAGCCTGCAAGTGAAGCTTCCGCTCAGAACCCGGTGGAAAACAAGGAGAACCTGCAAGCTCCGGCTCAGATTCAGCCGGAAATCCAACATGAGGAATCTCCTCAAGCCGAAAACCGGTAAACGCGACCAGCAAATTGCATTTAAACTTATTTCCCGTTATAAAGTGTCTGTTAAATCGCGCAAAACCCATCGCACAGCGGTTTTGTGGCGATTTAACAGTAACACTTTTACGGGAAATTAGTTTTGTTCACATAAAGTTAACATATTTTTTACAAGCTCGCTGTTGTAAAACGGCAGGCTTTTTGTTAATATTGTATATATAAATTGTTATGCTGCATATACTATATGCTGAATCATAGCGAGCAGAGAGGATGGTCAAAATGAAAATAGGAATTTTAACAAGCGGCGGCGACTGCCCAGGTTTAAACGCGGTTATCAGAGCAATAGGAAAGTATGTTTTTCTGAATATGCCAAATGCCGAGGTCTACGGAATAAGCGACGGTTATACAGGTCTTATCAACGGCGAATACAGAAAAATGAAGCCGGAGGATTTTTCCGGCATACTTACTCAGGGCGGAACGATACTCGGCACAAAGCGTACACCGTATAAGATGATGCAGGTTATCGAAGCCGACAACATAGACAAGGTTGCTGAAATGAAAGCCACCTATAAACAGCAGAAGCTTGACTGCATACTGACGCTCGGCGGCAACGGAACTCATAAGACCGCAAATCTTCTTTCCGAAGAGGGTCTGAATATAATCGGACTTCCCAAGACAATAGATAACGATATATGGGGAACAGATGTTACATTCGGCTTCCACACCGCAGTAGATATAGCGAC
>USEH01000092.1 GCA_900553675.1 uncultured Ruminococcus sp.
AACATATTATATCAATGCCTTTCAAGTTATTATAAGTGCGTTTGTGCGGTGTCAGAACATCTTAATATACTCGTCTCTCTCCGCTCCGACGGAAGCATACTTCACCGGGCAGCCGACCGCCTTTTCGATGTATTCAATATACTTGATCGCAGCCGCGGGAAGCTCCTCCTTGGTGCGGCAGCCGGAGATGTCTCCAAAGCCGTCGACGTATTCTATCACCGGCTTTGCTCTGTCAAGCTTTGCACCGGTGGGGAAGTCGGTGGTTATCTCGCCGTCAACGTCATAAGCCACGCATACCGGAATCTTATCCATGTAGGAAAGCACATCAAGCTTGGTCAGCGCGATATAGTCACAGCCCTGAACCAAAGCGCCGTATTTGGATGCGGGAATGTCGAAAGGACCTACTCTGCGGGGTCTGCCGGTGGCAGCACCGTATTCTCCGCCGGCGGCTCTTAATTTTTCTGCTTCCTCGCCGAACATCTCAGCCGTGAAAGGACCTTCGCCGACGCAGGTGGAGTAAGCCTTCATAATTCCGATGGAATTGTCTATCTTAGCGCCGGGGATTCCAGCCCCGATGGGCGCATACATTGCAAGGGTGGTGGAAGACGAAGTGTAGGGATAGATTCCGAAGTCGATATCTCTTAAAGCTCCCAGCTGAGCTTCAAACATTATGTCCCTGCCCTCGGCAATAGCATTGTTAAGATACTTTGAAACGTCGCAGACGTAAGGCTTTATAACCTCGCCGTACTTTTTCAGCCAGTCCATAATTTCGTCCGCCTTTACAGGCTCGTGACCGTAGCCGACGACGGTTATATTCTTCCACTCCACAATATCGCAGAGCTTTTCATAAAGACCCTTTTCGTCGAACAGGTCGCCCATGCGTATGCCCTTTTTCATGTATTTGTCGGAATAAACAGGAGCAATTCCCCTGCGGGTGGAGCCGTACTTTTTGTCCGCCAGACGCTCCTCCTCCATTATATCCTGCATTTTGTGATATGGCAGGCAAATTATTGCCTTGTCGCTGATTTTCAGGTTTTCAGGGGTGATTTTTATGCTCTTTTCGGTCAGGGAGGATATCTCCTTTGTAAGATGCTCGATATCAATAACCATGCCGTTGCCCATAACGTTGACGGTGGTCTCCCTTAAAATTCCGGAGGGGAGAAGGTTAAGTATAAATTTGCCCTTTTCGTTTATAACGGTGTGACCGGCGTTGTTGCCGCCCTGATAGCGGCAGATGATATCATAGTCAGCCGAAAGCAGGTCAACCATTCTGCCCTTGCCCTCGTCGCCCCAGTTTGTTCCTACTATTGCTGTTAACATATCAAAATTCCTTTCTGAGATGCGTTAAACGTTCACAACGGCGTCAACCTCGCCGATTTCATACGATTTAAGAGCCTCGCGCACGGCGGCAACATATTCCTCGGTCTGCTCCTTGGCACGTCCGGTAAAGCCGCCCTCGTCTATGATTTTAAGAATTTCATCCTTGGTGATGTTGAATACCGGGTCGGCGGCGATTCTGTCAATAAGGTCGTTGTCCGCGCCCGACTCCTTGATAGCTTTTGCGGCGGCAACCGAATGACGGCGGATAGCCTCGTGAAGTGTCTGCCTGTCTCCGCCCTTTTTAACGCTGTACATAAGTATGTTTTCGGTCGCGATAAAGGGAAGCTCGTCCATTAAGTGGCGGTTTATCATTCCCGGGTAGACCGTCATTCCCTTAACTATGTTTATAACAAGGGTGAGTATGCCGTCCACAGCCAAAAACGCTTCGGGGATGCTTATTCTGCGGTTTGCCGAGTCGTCCAAGGTGCGCTCAAACCACTGTTCGCTCGCCGTCATAGCGGGATTCATGGTGTTCGCAATGACATATCTTGCCAGTGAAGCAATTCTTTCGCTTCTCATCGGATTGCGCTTGTATGCCATAGCCGATGAGCCAACCTGTCCTGCCTCAAAGGGTTCGTCGACTTCCTTTAAGTGGGACATAAGCCTGATGTCGTTAGAGAACTTGTGCGCGCTCTGCGCGATACCCGACAGCGCAGAAAGGGTGAAGTAATCCACCTTGCGGGTGTAGGTCTGTCCGCTTACGGCGTATGCGCAGTCAAAGCCCATCTTCTTGGCGATAAGCTTTTCAAGCTTCTTAACCTTTTCGTGGTCGCCGTCGAAAAGCTCCAAAAAGCTTGCGCCGGTGCCTGTCGTTCCGCGGCATCCTAAAAGCTTAAGATTGCCTAAGACGAAATTGATGTGTTCTAAGTCCATCATCAAGTCCTGAAGCCAGAGGGTGGAGCGCTTGCCCAAAGTAGTCGGCTGAGCCGCCTGAAAATGTGTGTATGCAAGGCAGTTAAGACCTTTGTGCTTTTCGGCGAAGTCGGCAAGTGCTGAAATCGCCGTCAAAAGCTTCTGGCGAATCAGCTCAAGCGCCGCTTTCTGCTGGATGATATCGGTGTTGTCGCCGACATAGCAGCTTGTCGCTCCGAGATGGATTATGGGGCGCGCCTTGGGGCAGGCGAGTCCGAAGGTGTATATGTGCGCCATAACATCGTGCCGCACTTCCTTTTCGCGCTTGGCGGCGGTTTCGTAGTCGATGTCGGTAATGTGCTGCTTCATCTCGTTGATCTGCTCGTCGGTGATGTTCAGCCCAAGCTCCTTTTCGCTCTCGGCAAGAGCTATCCAAAGTCTGCGCCACGTGGAAAACTTCATATCGTCCGAGAAAATGTGCTGCATTTCACGGCCTGCATACCGCTTGCACAGCGGGTTTTCGTATCTGTCTGACATTTTGTACTCCTTTGAATGATGAATTTATATGCATACTTTTTTGCAAAAGGCATTCTATAAGCTGCGCCGGTATCGGTATATCCCTTCTATTATATAATCTTTTTCAAGGAAATGCAATACCAAAACGGGAAATTATATGTTGGCTTCAAGTCTTGCCAAAACGTCGCGATATCCGTCGAGGACGTTGCCCAGATCTCTGCGGAAGCGGTCCTTGTCCATCTTTCTGTCTGTCTCGGCGTCCCAAAGCCTGCATGAGTCGGGAGATATCTCGTCGCACAGCCAAAGCTGACCGTCCGCTCTGCCGAATTCCAGCTTGAAGTCTATAAGCTTAATTCCCGCCTTGGCGAAAAGCTCGGTCATCAGCTCATCAATTCTGAGAGAAGCCGCCCTAAGCTCGTCAAGCTCCTCCTGAGTGGCAGCACCTATTGCGGTAAGCTGAGAGTCGTTTATCATCGGATCGCCAAGCTCGTCGCTCTTAAGGCTGAATTCAACCACTCTGTTTTTAAGAGGGGTTCCCTCCGCAACGCCGTACTTTTTGGAAAAGCTTCCGGCGGCGACGTTTCTTACAATAACCTCAACCGGAACGATTTCGGCGTGCCTTACCAGAATAGCGGTATCGTCAAGCTCCTGCAAAAAGTGGGTTTTAACGCCGTTTTTCATAAGATACTTAAATATGATGTTGGATATAGCCGCGTTCAGCTTGCCCTTTCCGGGAAGATCCTCCTTTTTGGCTCCGTTTCCTGCGGTGGCAGTGTCCTTGTATTCGATAACGCAGGTGCCGGGATCGACTCCCTCATAGACAATTTTGGATTTTCCTTCATAAAGCTTGTGCATTTTTAATCAACCTCTTTATTTTAATAAATTTTTTAACGTTATTTGTTTTGACTTCTTTCAAGCGAAGCCTTTACGAATCCGAAGAAAAGCGGATGCGGACGCTGCGGTCTTGACTTGAACTCAGGGTGATACTGCACCCCGACATGGAAGGCTCTGCCGCTCAGCTCGACCGTTTCAACCAGCCGTCCGTCCGGCGACATTCCCGAAAGGGTAAGACCGTGCTGGGTAAGAACATCGCGGTAGGAGTTGTTGAACTCATAGCGGTGGCGGTGACGTTCGTTTATAAGCTCCGACTTGTAGCAGCGCTCCATAGTGGTTCCGCTCTTTATAACGCATGGGTAGCTTCCCAGACGGAGAGTTCCGCCCTTGTCAATGTCGTTGGACTGCCCGGGCATAAAGTCTATTACCTTATTCTCACACAGCTCGTCGAACTCGCCGGAGTTGGCGTCTGCGATTCCTGCAACGTTCCTTGCATACTCAATAACGGCTATCTGCATACCCAGACAGATTCCGAAGTAGGGGACATTATGCTCTCTTGCATACTTAGCCGCTAAAATCATGCCCTCGATTCCTCTGCCGCCAAAGCCTCCCGGGACAAGTATACCGTCCAGCGGGGCAAGTATTTCATCATATGTTTCCGGCGTGAGGGTTTCGGAATCTATCCATTCTATGTTTACAAAAGCCTTTAAGGGATATCCCGCGTGGCGCAGAGCCTCCGCAACGGATAAATAAGCGTCGTGAAGCTGGACGTATTTTCCCACAAGACCTATGGTTACCTGATGGGTTCTTGAATGAATCTCGTCAACCATCCGCTTCCAGTCGGTAAGGTCGGGTTCGGGGACTCTTAAGCCCAGCTCGCGGCAGACAACATCAGAAAAGCCTTTGTTTTCAAGCATCAGCGGGACCTCGTAAAGATCGCCCAGAGTCATATTCTCGATAACGCAGTCCGGCTTGACGTTGCAGAACATAGAAATTTTCTTGAAGATGGAGGGCTCCAGCGGCTCATCGCACCGCAGAACTATGATGTTGGGGTTGATTCCCATGCCCAAAAGCTCTTTCACCGAGTGTTGGGTGGGCTTGGACTTATGCTCGTCCGACCCGCTCAAAAAAGGCACCAGGGTGACATGAATAAAGAGACTGTTCTCCCTGCCAACTTCGAGGGATATCTGTCTCACCGCCTCAATAAAGGGCTGGGATTCAATGTCGCCTATGGTACCGCCGATTTCCGTTATAACAACGTCTGCCGAGGTTTCGCGTCCTACCCGGTAAACAAAGTCTTTTATCTCGTTTGTGATATGGGGGATTACCTGAACCGTCGAGCCGAGATACTCGCCCCTGCGCTCCTTGTTAAGAACGTTCCAGTATACCTTGCCTGTGGTAAGGTTGGAGAATTTGTTTAAATCCTCGTCGATAAAGCGTTCGTAGTGACCAAGGTCGAGGTCGGTTTCCGCGCCGTCCTCGGTTACGTATACCTCGCCGTGCTGATAGGGGCTCATTGTGCCCGGGTCAACGTTGATGTACGGGTCGAGCTTCTGCGCCGCGACCTTTAGTCCGCGAGCCTTTAAAAGCCTTCCCAGCGAAGCCGCCGTTATCCCCTTGCCGAGTCCCGAAACAACGCCTCCGGTAACGAATATGTACTTCGTCATAAAAATCTTCCTTTCTTCCCTATAATTTATATTAAAATGCATTATTCGACCTCAGAACCATGAGTACGCAAAATTTCGTCCGCAACCGCAGCGCGCGTAATACAGCGGTCCATTGCTGTTTTTTCGATGTACCTGTGCGCGGCAGCTTCGCTCATGCCCTTTTCGGATATAAGTATCAGCTTTGCCTGATTTATAAGACGTATCTGCGCCATCTTCTCTTCAAACGGTACAGCCTTCTTTTCAATGCGCTTAAGCCTTGCACTTGTGCCGCAGAGCAGAAGCATGGTTTCCAGAATCACCTGAGCGGGAGCGGGCTTTGAAACGGTGAGGATTCCGAAAGGAGCAAGCCTGCCGCTGATGTCCGCAAAATGCTCGTTTCGCACAAGCAGAAGTATTCCCGAGCTTGTCTTGTGGCAAAGCTCGCTTGCAAATCGCGCCCCGAACTCGTCGCGCAGCGGCGCGTTTATCATTATAATGTCGAAGCTCTGCTCCAAAAGAAGCCGCTTTGCGCTTGAAGCGTCGAGCGATATCGAGATGGGGTAGTACTGCGAGTCCGGCAGAAGCTTAACGATGGTGCTGTTGAATTTTCCGGAAGAGGATACCACTAAAACACTGCAAACATTCTCTTTCATTTCCATCTTCAACACCTGCCAGACTTGATTTTGTGTATGATTTTACCGGTTTTATCCGCAATATCCCCTGATTATCTCCTCAGGCAGACACCGCTTTATAAGCTCCGAGCCCAAAGCCTCGTCAGCCGCCGATTTAAGGCTCTTGGGCAGGATATCATAATCTGTCTTGAGTGCTTCCGACGCGCTGAACATATTTATCATAGACGGCTCGCCAAGCTTAAGACCTCTTTCAACGCCCTCAATTCCCGCGTTGATTATTAAAGCCATTGCAAGGTAGGGGTTGCACATCGGGTCGGGTGAGCGGAGCTCCGCACGCCTGTATTCGCCCGACGCCGCCGGTATCCTTATCAGCTGGGAACGGTTTCTTCTCGACCACGAGATGTACTTAGGAGCCTTATCCGTGCCGAAACGTTTGTAGGAATTTGCGGTTGGGTTTAAGAAAACCGTCATTTCCTTTATTCTTTCAAGGATTCCGGCAATCACCGAGGGCATGATGTCCTCACCGCCGGCATTTTTTGCACTGATATTCATATGCATACCGTTGCCCGGAGCGTCCTCTATCGGCTTTGCCGAAAAGTCGGCATAAAGACCGCTTCTTGCCGCGATAGTGCGCACCACCGTTTTAAAGGTGATGGTATTGTCGGCGGCGGTAAGTGGGTCGGCATACCGAAAATCGATTTCGTTCTGACCGGGACCCTCCTCGTGATGCGAACATTCAGGGCGGATGCCCATCTGTTCAAGGGTCAGGCATATCTCTCGCCTTACGTTTTCACCCTTGTCCTCTGGCGCGATGTCCATGTAGCCCGCGCGGTCGTAGGGGATTTTGGTAGGCTCGCCGTTTTCGTCAAGCTTAAACAGGTAAAACTCCAGCTCGGGACCGAAGGAGAAGGAATAGCCCTTTCTTTCAGCATCCTCGACGGTTTTTTTCAAAAGCGCACGAGTATCGCCCGGGTAAACACTTCCGTCGGGACGGGTGATGGTGGTGAACATTCTTACCACCCTGCCGTGGTCGGGTCGCCATGGGTAGACGGCAATTTTTGAAGGGTCGGGAATCAGAAGGAGGTCGGAATCGGCTTCGTCTGAAAAGCCGGGAATCGCAGACGAATCTATGGCAATGCCCATTTCAAATGCGCGCGCAAGCTCGGTGGGCATAATGGATATGTTCTTCTGCCGTCCGAAAACGTCGCAAAAGGCGAGTCTGATGAACTTAACGTCCTCCTCGCTGATGTACTGCATAATTTCATCCGGTGTATAATTCATATTTACGACCATCCATTCTATCAAAATAAAGTTGGTTCCGGCTTTTACCTTATCGATACAAAATACATAAAATTGCCTTAATGCCTTTTTCTACATTATCCGGCAAAAAATAAAAAGCGTTTTCACGCAAAAGAATCCCTTTGCATGAATGAACGCCTTTGCTCATCACGGAAAAAATTATATCATATGCTTAAACCGATGTCAAGAAATGTGCGGCAATTTTTCGCTTTATCCCTTGTAAAAACTCAGCGGCAGTTTGACGGCATATTTATATAAATTGACAATATCCTGTCCGACATCACGACAAAGATAAAATTTTTAATGTTTATCATTAAAAACCTATTGACAAACGTTAAATCACGTGATATAATACAGCCATCGTATACGAAACATCGTGTTAAAATCCAATCAAGAAAGGAAAATTATTATGAAAAGAAATATGTTTGTAATCCGTCTTTCAAAAATCCTCGCAAAAATCTGCGAAATAGCCCATTGGGCGGGGGTTGTGTGCATGGCGCTGCTGCTTGTTTTCAGCATATTCTTCCGCGACCTGCTTCCTAAGTACATCGTTTTAAGCGAGTCGGGTGAAACCACCGTCGGATGCTACGGCTTTGATATCAACGTCATAAACGCAGACGGCAGCTTCCGTATCGGCGCACTTATTATTCTTTCGATTTTTGCCATAATCGCGTTTGTTCTTATGGCGATGGTCTTCCGCAACCTTTATCTTATAATTAAGAACATCAGCCGCGACACCGACAATACACCTTTTTCCAAGGACAATATACGAATGGTTCGTGAAATCGGCATATTTGCAATCGCGGTTCCGGTTGTCGGTCAGATAATGCAGATAGTGGCGTTTATTGCGCTGGGCGCTGAAAACGTTGAAATGAGCGTCGCGCTCGACGGCTACATGATGGGTCTTTTAGCCCTTGTTTTAACCCAGATATTCGGCTACGGTGCGCGTTTGGAAGCCGACGTCGAAGGTCTTTTGTGATAGGGTAAGTGCAGTATGGGAAGTATAGTATTAAGGCTTGATAGAATGATGGTCGAGCGGAAGATGTCATTAAACGAGCTTGCGGCGCGAGTCGGGATATCCAACGTGAATTTATCCAAGATTAAGAACAACAAGGTGACAGCGGTCAGGTTTTCGACCCTCGCGGCGATATGCGAGGCGCTGGACTGCGGAGTAGGGGATATCTTGGAATATGTCAAGGATGAAAAGGCGGATTGAGGTTCGCTTATACGTAAAAATCTGACGTGAATCAAAGCTAAGTTTCAATAGCACAGACATAAAAGTTTTCCGTCCACCCTTTTTCAAAAGGGTGGCGAGGTCAAGGGCGAGGAGCCCTTGCGAGG
>USEH01000093.1 GCA_900553675.1 uncultured Ruminococcus sp.
CCCTCTCACCCCTTTTCCGCACTTTTCACTGCCTGCAAGCGGCGCGTTCGCTGGCTTGATTTTACTGCCGTTCCTTGGTGATGATTCGTTCGCCCAGAACGTAGAACACGGTTCTTCTATTATTTTGATAATCGTACTTCAGTTCCTTGAAGAGATACTTGGTGATTTGCTCAACTGTGTCCTTTTTTAATTTTGATGGGCAGTGAGTGCAGAAGCGGAGCAAGGCGGAAGCCGGCGACGCGTCTTAAAATCCTGTCGGCACAAGCCGACACCGCATCTTTTCACTTTTCTCTCTTATCTTTTATCTGCGGTCACCGGAGCGCAGAAGCTTCCGCTTCCACTTCTGCTTCATCTCCCGCTTCCGCCATCTCAACCAGCATTTCAGCCAGACTCATTCCCAGCAATCTCCCGCTATATTTCGCTTCGTCCAGCGAGTTCGAGCTCGACCCCATCTCAATCAGTATCGACCCCTTTGTCAGCTCCTGATTGTAGTTGCGCTCGGCTACCAGAAGCGGGCGCGTAAAGCCCGGGTAATCGCTTTCCAGCTTGGATTGCAGCTTTGCCGCGAACCGCAGGTTGTACCTGTATTGTGGGACGTTTGTGCAGCCGCAAATTATCATTATCTGGGCGGCTGTCTCGCCGTCAACCGTGCATATCGGGGCGTAGCGCTCGCCGTCCGATTCTATTGCGTCGCGGTGGATGTCAAGCACTATCTGTATGGTGGGATTCTCGCTGAGGATTCTCTCAACCGTCACCGAGCTGCGGTCATACGCGCCTGTGTATCGGGGATAATCGTGAACGGTTACGTCGTGGATTACCCCTATTCCGGCGGCTTCAAGGGCTGCGGTTATCTCGTTTCCGACTGCCACAACGCTTTTGTCAAGCTCGGTAGTCCGCGAGCCGAAATCCGCGTCGAACCTGTCCCGCGCCTCCGGCTCGTAGCACTCGGTGGTGTGGGTGTGCATGATAAGCACCTGCGGGCTGCCGTCGAGCGAGATATTAAGCTCGGGCTGCTTTGCAACCTGCTCGGCTATGTAATCCATGTCTATATCCGCGCTGTTCCGCAGCATTCCGCCGTTCGGGAGATTAATGCAGGTGGTGGAGGGGTTGTAGGAATATGTCCTGCGGATTATCCTGCCGCCGCTTTCGCCTAAGCTGTCGGGATATTTCAGCTCGCCGGACGGCGCTTCAGATTTGTCCTCCGGCTCCTCAGTCTCCTTGGGGGCTTGGTCTAACGCCCAGCCGGAGTCGTTTGACAGCTTTTGCAGCATATCAGAAACAAGAAACTCGCTTTCCCGATATCCCCGATCCTGCTCCTGTGCGGGTTCAGGCTTTAAGCCGCCGTCGGCTTCTTCCGGCGAGGGAGCGTCCGCCTTTGAGGAACGGTAGGAGGAGATGTCTGCCGAGGCAACCGCAAGGCTTCTGACAAAGTCGAAAAGTCCCTGAGCCTGCGCAAAGTAAATCACGAATCCCGAAACGACAAACATTGTAAACGCAAAAAGCCCTCCTGCCAGAAATTCGGTTATGCTCTTTTTCATATCCGTATTTTTCACAAAACTCATCCTTTCACTTGTAATAAAAATGTAAGCAGTTTGTAATCTATGAGGTGTAGACAATTCAGCGCGATTGTGCTAAAATAATCATGACAAAAATATAAATAAAAGAGGTCAGACATGAAAAGAATTTTACTTATCTGCGCCGCCGCTGTAGTGGTTTTAAGCTGTGCAGGCTGCGCGGAACATAATAATAATCCGGCTGATATCAGCAATCCCGTCACGCAGAGTAACGCAGCAACTGAGGTTACAACAGTCACCACCACCCAGTCCACCTGTGTAGAACACGACTGCACCACTCCCGCAACAACAGAGCCCGAGGTTACCTCGGCAGATCAGAGCGAGGCTGTCACTACAACGCAGTCCGAAGCACAGACCGAGGCTGTCACTCAGGTTAAAATCGTCGGTCAGACCGAAGAGCAGACAACAACCGAACCCACGGTTCAGTCAACGACCGACAGCTCCTCTCAGCCGGAGGAAAGCGGTGAAGAACCCATAGACGAAGACTATATCTATCAGGACGAGGACGACTTTTTCTATGTCGTAAACAAAACCTATCTTCTGCCCGAGGACTACGAAATTGAAACCGACTACGTTCAGGGCAGCTATGAGATGGAAAAAACAGCAGCCAAGCATATGTGCGAGATGATAGCCGCCGCCAAAGAGGACGGCATAAACCTCAAAGTGCTGTCTGCTTACCGCACGGTGAACTATCAGAAAAAGCTGTTTGAAAGAAACGTAAAATCCCGCATGGAGGACTACGGCATGACCTACGATGAGGCTTACTACGACACCTCCATAAACATTGCCCCTCCTGGCGGCTCCGAGCATAACGCAGGCTTAGCTGCGGACATCATCACCGAGGACGACTGGGACACCTACACCGGCTTTGAGGACACCGAGGAGTTTGCATGGCTGCAAGTCCACGCGCCGGAGCACGGCTTTATCCTTCGCTACCTCAAGGGCAAGGAGGACATCACCGGCTACATCTACGAGCCTTGGCACTACAGATACGTCGGGGTGAAATACGCCCGGGATATTATGGACAGCGGGCTTTGCTTGGAGGAATATTTTGAAAAGTATGTATGGATAGACGGCGTTGAGCCGTCCTTCCCATGGGATAACTAATCACTGCAATTGGAGATGACAGTATGAATATAGCCTTTTTCCTTACTCTTAAAAAGGATGTCGCCTATGTTTACGATGATTTCACTATCCGTCAGGCGTTGGAAAAAATGAAACACCACGGCTACACCGCAATTCCGGTTATTTCAAGGCAGGGCAAGTATGTCAACACCGTAACCGAGGGGGACTTTCTATGGTATATGCTGGATGAAAGCATTGAGGACACCGACGGCGTTTCGATTTACGACGCCGAGGATTTAAAGCTGCGGGATATCCTTCCGAAAAAGGTGACCCCCGCGGCGCGAATCACCGCAACCATGGATGAGCTTTTCGAGCTTGCCCTCAACCAGAACTTCGTGCCGGTGATAGACGACAAGGACTGCTTTATCGGGATAGTCACACGTAAGAACATCATCCGGCATTTTATAGAGTCGCTCACCGGTGCAAAGGCGCCCCTGCCGATAAAAGCGGAGGAGTAGGCGGCTGTTCAGCCTAAATACCAACTGCCGGCTTATGGGAACTATTATACATATCGGCGGGCGCAATAGCTGTCAAAAAAGCACGTCAAAAAGCAGGATGCAATTTTTTGAAACTCATAATAAAAATAGTCATATTATTTTTTATGGAATTTTCACCAAAATAGAAAATGAAAATGTACATTTATCACAATGTTATATGAAAATGCGATAGAATTTGTTGACAACTACATTTATAAGGATTATAATAAAGTTGCGATTGACATAATCGACTAAATTAAATTTATCGGGGGATTAATTGAAATGAAAAGATTAATTTCTGTAGCACTGGCACTCGTTATGGTTCTTTGCATGTTCACTGCCTGCGGCAAGCTTGTTTGCCCCGTCGGAACCTATAAGGACAATACCGAGACCTCCATCATCGAGCTTGGCGCTTATGATGAAAAGGCTGAGAGCGGCACCATGAAGGTGTCCAACACCATCAATGCTGAAATGAACTCTGAAGGTACCTACACTCTGTCTGATAACGGTGGCGACAAAACTTCCAGCATCGTTACCTACACCGCTTCTAACGGCACTGTAACCGAGTTCGTTTACGACTCTACTATGGACGTTATGCAGAATATCGGCGACGGTATTGCATACTACGGTGCAAACTATGTAGAGGGCGGAGCTCCTGCTGCTGAATAATTAAGCAACGAAAAACAGCTGACAGCTAAATGCTGCCGGCTGTTTTTTTGTATGCACTTGCGAAGCAACCAACGGTTTGCAAAGCAAACCCAAAAAACCATCGCACGCGTTTCACCGTAAGGGGGAAACGCTTGATACCGAATCTCTTCTCTCTTCGCTTTTCTCTTTTCACTTGCGGCGTCAGCCGCCTTTTATATCTGCGGTCACCGAAGCGCAAAAAACCGCCCTTGCAGAAGCCTGAAAATCTGCAAGGAGCGGTTTTATTCATCATTACATCTTCGCCCTGTCCTTAGCTCTCTGGACATTTGAAAGCGTCTTTTTGCGAAGTCTTATGCTCTTGGGAGTAACCTCAACAAGCTCGTCATCCGCGATGAACTCCAGGCTGTCCTCAAGGCTTAATATTCTGGGCGGAATAAGCCTTAAAGCGTCGTCCGAGCCGCTGGCACGTGTGTTTGTAAGGTGCTTTTTCTTGCACACATTAACAACCAAATCTCCGGGCTTTGGCGACACGCCGACTATCATGCCCTCGTAAACCTGAACGCCTGCTCCGATAAACAGTGCTCCTCTTTCCTGAGCGTTGTAAAGACCGTAGGTGACAGCCTCGCCCGACTCGAATGCTACCATCGAGCCGTTTGAGCGGCGGGGGATGTCTCCCTTGTACTGCTGATACTCATAGAACACCGAACTCATTATGCCCTCGCCCTTAGTGTCGGTAAGGAACTCGTTTCTGTATCCGAACAGTCCTCTTGCGGGAACGTGGAATACCACCCTCATGCGTGAGCCAAGCGGGGTCATTGAGACCATTTCGCCCTTGCGGGTACCCATCTTTTCCATGACAGAGCCGACGCTTGCTTCGGGAACGTCCACAACAAGCTCTTCAATAGGCTCGCAAAGCTTGCCGTCTATCTCCTTGTACAAAACCCTCGGAGTGGAAACGCCCAGCTCGTAGCCCTCTCTGCGCATATTTTCAATCAGGATGGAAAGGTGCATTTCGCCCCTGCCTGCAACCTTGAAAGCATCGGTCGAGTCGGTTTCGGTGACTCTTAAAGAAACGTCCTTTAAAAGCTCCTTGAAAAGTCTTTCTCTTATGTGGCGTGAGGTTACAAACTTGCCCTCTCTGCCGGCAAACGGCGAATCGTTTACCATAAAGGTCATTTCAACCGTAGGCTCGCTTATTTTAACGAACGGCAGCGGCTCGTATTTGGTGATGTCACAGATGGTGTCTCCGATGGTGATATTCTCAATGCCGCTTATGCAGACGATATCGCCCACGGTCGCCTTATCCGCCGGCACTCTTTCAAGACCTGCTATCTGATAAAGGGTGACAATCTTGCCGCGGTATTCCTTTTTGGTGCCGTGATAGTCGCCTATCATAACCTCCTGATTTACCTTGATAGAGCCGCGCTCGATCTTGCCGATGGCGATTCTTCCAACGTATTCGTTATAGTCGATTGAGGATACCAGCAGCTGCAAAGGCTCATCAGGCTCGCCCTCCGGCGCGGGGATGTAGTCGATTATCTTGTCAAACAAGGGCTTTAAATCGGTTCCGGCAACGTTCTGATCCTCCGAAGCGGTGCCGTCTCTGCCGGAGCAGAAGAGAATCGGCGAATCAAGCTGCTCGTCTGAAGCGTTTAAATCCATCAAAAGCTCGTAGCACTCGTCTATAACCTCGTCGATTCTTGCGTCGGGGCGGTCTATCTTGTTGATAACAATTATTACCCTGTGCCCAAGCTCTAAGGCGTGCTGCAAAACAAATCTTGTCTGCGGCATGGGACCCTCGGCAGCGTCGACAAGCAGGATAACGCCGTCGACCATCTTTAAAATTCTTTCAACCTCGCCGCCGAAATCAGCGTGACCCGGGGTGTCTATGATATTTATTTTGATGTTATTATACATAACCGAGGTGTTCTTTGCCAGAATGGTTATGCCTCTTTCGCGCTCGATATCGTTGGAGTCCATAACTCTTTCGTTGACGGTCTGATTGGCTCTGAAGGTGCCGCTCTGGCGGAGCATACCGTCTACCAAAGTAGTCTTTCCGTGGTCAACATGAGCGATTATCGCAACGTTTCTTAAATCATTTCTTACCAAATTAACTTCCCCTTTTCTTTAAAAAAAGATTGTTATTATCTTATTAATTATATACTTCTCCCCCGAAAAAATCAATAGGAGTTGGCAAGAACAAATGCATAAACTTAGAAAAACAATACCGCCGCTGTTTATTGAAAAAAGACAAAACACCGGGCATCAACGTTCGATGTTCCTTATTTTTTCAGCATGACATTGTAAAATGCGAAAAGCGTATTGACTTTGCGCAGCGCAAGTGATAAAATAACCATGGAATTTTGTCTGTTTTTGCAGAAAAAATATATAAAGGGTAGTCAGAATTATATGATAAAGCTTAATATTTCCAAAAAAGACGTTGTTCTTCTTATCCCCGCTCTCAACCCGAATGGTATGCTTATCAAGCTTATCGAAGATCTTGCGCCGGTCTGGAATCGCCCTATAGTCGTTGTTGACGACGGAAGCAGCGAAAAAGCCCGCAAAGAGATTTTTCCGGTTGCAGAAGCAATGGGCTGCAATATTATTACCCATAACGTGAATCTTGGAAAGGGTCGTGCTCTTAAAAACGGCTTCAATTATATTCTCAACGCCTACCCCGAAGCGTTAGGCGCTGTTACGGCAGATTCTGACTATCAGCACCTGCCTGAGGATATTATCGCCTGTGCCGAAGCGCTTGTTTCAAGTGAGGAGCCGCTTCCGCTGGTTCTTGGCTGCCGCGATTTCGACGATCCCAAGGTTCCTCAGAGAAGTAAGCTTGGCAACAAAATCACAAGAAATTTCATGCGGGTAATGAACGGCGTGGATGTTACCGACACCCAGACAGGTCTGAGAGCGATTTCGTCCGAATTTATGAAATATCTTATGAATGTTCCGGGCGAGAGATTTGAGTTTGAGGTAAATATGCTTACGGTTGCAAAGCAAATCTCTGTGCCGTTTAAGGAAATAACCATTCAGACCGTTTATATAGACAATAACAGTGCAACCACTTTTAATCCTGTTAAGGACTCAATAAAAATTTACCTTAACCCGTTTAAAGCCTGCCGCAAAAAGCTGCTTGCAATCGCTGCGGTAATCGCGGGGATAATAATAGCGGCAAAAGCGGCTGTTAAGATTTCAAAGCGCGTTCGCTGAAATATATTACATTAAATATAAACAATATTATTTGGATTCACACAAACTATCGGAGGAAATATCATGCTAAACAAAACGCTTAAAAGCATTGCTGCGGTATTGATAAGTCTTGCCGTGCTTGCCGCAAATATGCCGACGGTCGTCGCGGCGGGAATTACTGAGTCTGCCTCTGAGCAGACCGAGCCTGCCGTAACAGAGCCTATATTCACAGAGCCTGTTGTTACAGAGCCGGCAGTTACAGAGCCGGCTATTACCGAGCTTATTCCTGAGGAGACAGCCATTCCCATGGACAATACCGCGGATAATAACAGCGGGCTGCCCTCAGACCCTGCCGCGTCAGACCCATTGGTTACCGAGCCTTCAGCAACCGATCCATCGGCTGCCGACCCTGCTGTTGCCGACACTGCGCTTACCGGCGAAGAATCGGATCTGCCGCTTACAAATGATGATGTGGTAAGACCCATATTCGCTGTTCAATGGGACACGCTTCCGATGTATATGGGTTCTGACGGAGTTTTTCGGTGGAACATTGTTTATGAAAACGGCGGATACTATATCTATGCCGTAACCAATATGTATGAATCCACCGTATTCTCCATCCTGTATGAAGAGGATGGAGAGGAGCTTTTGCGCTACGAAGCAAGCACCGAGCCTGTAATTTTAGACTCCGTGTGGAATCCCATCCTCGGAGCATATGTGCAGAGCTATGTTGAAAACAATACCCGCTATTCCGAAATTTACATACCGCAGAGCTTCTTTAAGGACGTTATGTTTACAATAACCTGCGGTCAGGCGGTAAGCTCGCTTGATATAACCGACAGTTTTGGTATGCCCGCCATTCCGGACATCCGGAACGAGGTGACCACGCTGGAGGAGCCGGTGTTGGGAGCTTTTGATGATATTGCATTTATTGAACAGGTTAATAGTATAGTTGCCGATCCAGACAGCGACAATGGCAGCTGGGGAATGACCTATGAAAATGGCAGCTATTGTCTGTATATCAAGGGCAACATAAATAATTGCCAAGCTCAGTTCAACTTGTGCGATGGTGATGGTAATTATAAGGATCACATTGGCGTGGCGGCAACTCCTTATTATGTTAATTTCAATTATAATGGCATTAATGTTCCTGTAGCCAACATGGTTAATGGTGAGAATAATAGTTTATATGTCAAATTTGTCATTCCGGACGGTGTATTTCCTGATGATTTTCAGATTGATCCTCAAAATGGAATGCCCAGGATTACCAGTCAGCAAATTAAGGGAAGCGGATCGGTAGTCCCCGATGAGCCGGAAGACCCGACTGTTGCGGCAGTTAAAAGCAAGGTTGGC
>USEH01000094.1 GCA_900553675.1 uncultured Ruminococcus sp.
GAAAATAATTACGCCGCAAAGGAAAACGAGCTTGCGCGCGTTCAGCAGAAAAAAACCATAATCCCGTTTAACCGCATAGGCAACGTTTCCGGAACCCTTATGCAGGTGTTCGGAGGAATAGGAATCGGCATTTTTACGGCGATGTTTCTGGTGCTTAAGCTCGCCTCGGCGGTAACTGAATTTGCTTTGTTCGGCGGAGTAGGCACTGTCTGCCTTGTCGGCGCGATATTGTCGCTGCTGGCGGTGATATCCGGCAAGAACAAGAAAAAGCGGCTTGCAAGGGCTGAAAGATATGCAAGGATCTGCGGCAAAAATCGCTACTGCAACATCGACGAGCTTGCAATGCACGTAAACTCCACCCCCAAGCTGGTTTTAAAAGAGGTTAAAAAGCTTCTTCGCATAGGCTACTATCCGCAGGGACATCTCGACAAAAGCGGCACCTGCTTAATGCTTGACGATAAGATATATAACGAATACCTTGCGATGGAAAAGGTGCGCATGGCAGCTCTTCCCGACAAATCGGCTGATAAAAAGAGCCTTCCCGCAGCCGAGCCTGCGTCTAAGGACGCTAAGGAGAAATCCGAGCTTGACGAAATGATAACCCAAGGCATGGACTGTATTGCCAAGCTTCGTGAGATGAACGACAATATCCCCGGCGAGGAGATATCCTTAAAGCTGTTCCGCCTTGAAAATCTTTTGCGGGACATATTCGACCGCTTAAAGGAGCATCCCGAACAGCGCGAGAAGATGAAAAAGTTTATGGATTACTATCTGCCCATAACCTTAAAGCTGGTTGGGGCATATGAGGAGTTTGATTCTCTGAGCGTTCAGGGAGACGATATCGTCGAAGCCAAAAACGAGATAGAAAAAACCCTGGACACCATCAACAACGCCTTCGGAGAGCTTTTAGAAAGGCTTTTCAGAGATACAGCCTTCGACGTTACAACCGACGCTCAGGTTTTGCAAACCATGCTCGCCAAGGACGGTCTTACCAAAACAAGTCAGTTTGACAAAAAATAAATAATTCACAGGAGGAAGCGCAATGACCAATTTAGACGATATGTTGAATCAGACTCCAACCCTCACGCTTGAGGGTATAGAGCCGGAAAAGCAGGAAGCGGAAGAGGTTAAAAACGCCGTTATGGCTCCCGAAGCCGTTGCCAAGGCTGTTGTTGAAAACATGAAGGCAGACCTCACGCCGGAGGAGCAGAAGATGGTTGACGATTTTGCTACTCAGATCGACATAACCAACACCCAGCAGATTTTGCAGTATGGCGCGGGCTGTCAGAAGAAGATTGCCGACTTTTCCGAAACCGCCCTTACAAACGTCCGCACCAAGGACATGGGCGAAATCGGCGATATGCTGGTAGACGTTGTCGGAGAGCTTAAAGAGTTTAACGACGATGAGGAGTCCAAGGGCTTTTTGGGCTTCTTCAAAAAGAACGCCAACAAGCTTTCAAGCTTTAAGGCAAAGTATGACAAAGCCGAGGTCAACGTTTCAAGAATAAGCGGCGCTCTTGAAGAGCATCAGGTCACCCTTTTAAAGGATATTGCAATGCTCGACAAGCTTTACGATATCAACCTCAACTACTTCAAGGAGCTTTCCATGTACATTCTCGCCGGAAAGCAGAAGCTTAAGGTTGCGCAGGAGGAAGAGCTGCCCAAGTTTATAGAAAAGGCAGAAAAGAGCGGTCTGCCCGAAGACGCTCAGTTTGCCCGCGATTTCTCCGAGATGTGCTCGCGCTTTGAAAAGAAGATTCACGATTTAGAGCTTACAAGAATGGTATCGCTTCAGATGGCTCCCCAGATCCGCATGATTCAGAACAACAACGTTGTTATGAGCGACAAGATTCAGTCAACGCTTGTAAACACCATTCCTCTTTGGAAGAGCCAGATGGTTATTGCAATAGGTCTGAGCCATTCAACCGAAGCCGCCGCCGCTCAGAGAGCCGTCAGCGATGTCACCAATGAAATGCTCAAGAAAAACGCCGACGCTTTAAAGCTTGCCACTGTTGAGACTGTCAAGGAGAGCGAGCGCGGCATAGTCGATATAGAAGCTCTTAAGGCTACCAACCAGACCCTTATATCCACTCTTGATGAGGTTATGAAGATTCAGAAGGACGGCAAGGAAAAGAGAGTTGCCGCCGAAGCCGAGCTTTCTCGCATTGAAAATGAGATGAAGCAGAAGCTGTTGGAGATTAGTCAGCAGTAAAATATTACTTTCCATAAAGTTTTCGCCGCACCTGTCGGGAGGGTTCTCCTGATGGGTGCGGCGGATTTTATTATTGGGATTACAAATTAATTCCACTGACAAGAAATAAATATGATATCTGTTGGCATACCTTCAAATTCAATGTCAAATTTCAGTGATGTCTCCACCTTGGTTGAAGCATTATGTATTCTAAAGCTGAATTGCCAGCCGTTGTTTAAATATAGCTCTACTGTATTAGCACTATTTTTCTTAAACTTAATAGCCACAAGCTCATCAGGCAGTTCAGCTATCGGGATATTAATGCTTGGCTTTTTTGTACGAGAAGGTTTATTTAATGTACCTCTCAGATTAAATGATTGTATTTTGGTGGTTTTATTTGAATCAATAGAAATTACTTTATAAAAGTCGTATTCGCCCAATAAATACTCTACCATACGGCGTGGAAATGAAGGGTCAACACTGTTGGCTCTTTTTATTTCCTTCATAAAAGCATTAAGCAGAGGTATATATACATCTTTGTCCTTGCCGGGCAGGTCAGACCAATCAGATTTATTATTTTTCTCACCCTTTAGATAATCGAAAATCGGAGATACTGCGTTCCAGTAAGTTTCAGAGCATGGAATGCCATACCATTTAGCTCCAAAATCAATGGAAGGACTTAATCGGGAATGTTTTACGGCAAAGTGGTTGTGCTTAACGCTAAGACCTATTTCCCAACCGCTTTCACCTCGGATGATAAGGATGTCTCTAACGTCGCCCTTTTCGCCTTCTTTGTCTTTTTGTATCTTTAATACAATTATTTCGCTGTCGTTTTCAACCATAATCGGTTCAAGACCGGCGAGCTTCTCGGTCATCGCATTAGCTGCTTTCATAAGTGTTTCTTGAAAACTATTATCAGTATGATTCCATGCTTTTTCAGCAGCTTCAAAGCTCGAGTTTTTTACAAAAACAACCTTATCTTTTCCTCTGTATTTTGCAATAGTTTCAACTAAAGCTAATAAGCAAGCCATTTCAAAAGCCCTGCCTTGGTCGTTGCTTTTTGAACTCATTATTTTGTATCCTCTAAGGTTTGTTTTATTGCTACTGCGATTTCGTATGCCAGATTAACCGGAACGGCGTTGCCTATCATTTTGTAAGCGTCATTAGTGTTGGTGTAGATGAACTTAAATGTATCCGGAAAGCCTTGGATTCTGGCGATCTCACGGATTGTCATTCGTCTGTACAAATGCTCTTGTCCTTCTGCAAAACGGCAGTCGTCTTTTCCGCACTTTATCATTTTTGGCGCCTGTGGATGCAGCTGACATTGACGACCAGAAGCTTGTACGGTAAATGCCTGATCGTCCCATGATTTTACTCTGTTACGACTCATAAAAATAGGGGAATATGCGCCAACAAAGTATTCGTTATTATTTATAGCCTCTTCATTATGACGGTTGGATTTATCAGCCGGAACGGCAGTATACTGCAAGTCCCATATTATATCCCTTAATGTTATTTTTTTATCATCATTTAAAGTAGAACCAACCGGAAATTTGAAATCAACATTCAAGTCATTTCTGAATCCTATGTAAAAAACTCTTTTGCGTTCCTGTGCAACGCCATAATCTTTTGCGTTTACCAATGTTATTGTTACATTGTAACCGCAATCACGAAACATCTGTAGAATGTTTTTAACGGCCTCTGAATGTCTGTTTGCAAGCATACCGCTTACATTTTCAGCCAAGAAAAATTTTGGCTGTTTTTCTTTTAGTATACGTATATAATCATAGAAAAGCTGACCTCTTGCATCTTCGATACCTCTTAATGACCCTGCTTCCGACCATGATTGGCAGGGAGGACCGCCGATTATTCCGTCAATGTTATAAGGAAAATCTTTTTCGCTGATTTTGCGTATATCATCTTTTATTAAAACGGTTTTAGGGTGGTTGACTTCATAAGTAGACCATATAGCAGGGTCATATTCGTTTGCGACCGGAATTTCAAATCCTGCGCGCTCAAATCCAAGGTCGAGCCCACCGCAGCCGCTGAATAAGCTAATTACTGTCATATTTCCTCCATAAAAATATTTATATGATTAAACGTAACAATCTGCCATAATGTAAACGCGGAGATGTATTTTACTCCGGATTCTCCGAAAAATAAAGGTCAAAACCGTTCTTATCAAAAAAGTTCAGCGCCTTATCCAGCTTTAACCCGTAAATGCGGTGCTTCACCTTTGCACCTGATGCGGTATAGATTATCGCCGTGCAGGTTCCCGACATATGCTGCGGAATGCTCTGCCTTATTACCACCTTGGTTATCCTGCTTTTCGGCGCGATAACGGTGTGGAAGCCGTAAAGTCTTGCATAGCTCATGATTATGTGACCGTCGGTCATGCCGATGCCCGTTATGAACAGCGACAGCGTTTTTACAACCGCAAGCCATATCGCGGGTATCTCCGCGATGACCACTGCCGTAACTGCAACAGAATGCCACGAGGGCAGGAAAGTCTCGACCAACCAGAACGCCGCAAGCGGCACCAGCGCCCATACTATCGACCAGAAGTAAAAGCCACCGTAGCCACGCGGAGTGGGGCGCAGCTGTATTTTGGGATGCGGATAGTCGGGGAAGACCTCCGAAATAGTGCCGTTAATCTCCTTGGCGGTGGTTATCGGCATTATCACCGAAAGCTCCGAGCGACCGGTGGAGCCGTAGCCCGAGCAGTGGCAGTGCAGGCTGGAGATATTGAACACCTTTGCAACGAAATTCTGCTTTAAGTCGATATAATTTACCCTGTTCAGCGAGATTATGTGCCGGTTTTTGGCAAAAAGTCCGCTTTTGATATATATAGCGTCGGGGCATTTGGTTAGGATATAGTCCCAGAAGTAAAATATGTTTGTCACAAACGAGATAAGCCAGCTTACAATAATTACTATCGATATACCCGCTGCAATCGGCGGGACGATTTTTGCCGCACGGTTGGCAAATTCACTAAGGGTGTCGAGGATAAGCCTTGCCTCAACCTCTCGGTCAAATACCTGCCAAGTCTCCACTATAAATGCAACCGCAACAGCAGCCCCCGAAAGGGAAGAGGAGGCTATTATCGAAAAGATAAACAGCCGCAGCTTGTTCGGCGAGATGGAATAGTTAAGGCTTTTAACGCGGGTGTTTTTCATCGAGGCATAAAGCCTGTCGGCGTCCGAACGCTTCATTACAAGAGTGATGTCTGCCTTGTCGAAAATTCCGGCGTTTGTGGCGATATATACCTTTGCTGCGCCCACCATTTTGTAAAATAGATTCTGTTTTATACTCAGCGTAGAAATTTCACTGTAGAAAACGGTGTCCTCGGTGACGGCGATAATCCCTTTTCTTACGATGATCCGCTCCGAGTTGAATTTATATGTCACGCTCATAAGCCGTATCCATGCAAAGGCTATTATCGCCGCTAAAACGATAAGGTCGAGCCACGTACCCCGAATCCAGACCTTGAAGGCGTCAACGTTGAACGAAAGTGAATAAAGGCTTCTTATAAGAGGGATTATAAGAAGCCAGAAATAGCGGGTGGTGTAGGAAAACAGCTTGATAAAATGCTGCTGTCCGGTGCGTTCGCCTGACATCTGAACCCCCCTTTTTGTTTACTTGCAGTATAATCAAGTTTAAAATTATCTCTCTGTTATCTTAGCGTGAAGCAGATTTGTGATATCGTCGCAGTCGGTAGTCCTTAAAAACGGAAGGATGATGGTTCCGCCAAGTCCGCGTATCAGGATAAAATTGAATCCCGAAAAGCTGCTTAAGGGCAGGGATATCCGGGTGACATACTGCACCGCGGACATCTTCATAAACTCGCGCTTGTAGAAAAATATGCCGGTGTGAATGGTTATTTCGGCATCCGAAATGTATATGACCGTCCTGCGGAAGTAGGAGGGCAGGACAATAAATCCGAAAAGCACTCCCAGCGCCCAGAATAAACAAATCAGAACTATCATAAGTATTCTAAAGGAGACAAGATATATGCGTATGCCGATGGTCAGAACTGCGCATAGTGCCAAAATGGCAAGCTTTATAATGGTAAGCGCAGTGCTTTTGGGCAGATATTTCCTCATGGCTTCTCCTTTCGTTTATTTGGGGATGATGGATAGTGTTTGTAAGACTTATAGATTTTATGTCGGAAGCGGTGTGGAGTATTCCCACCGTTGCGCTTATCGCCCTTACAGGGCTGTGGTTCACGGTTAAAATGCGGTGCTTGCAGATAACCTCTTTTAAAGAAATGCTGCGTGCGCTGCGCAAAAACCTGTTTTCGGGAGGAACGCGCCGCGCAATAGAATCAATCTCGACCGCCCTTGCCGCAACCGTCGGAACAGGTAGCGTAAGCGGGGTTGCGACCGCTTTGACAATCGGCGGAGCGGGAGCGATATTCTGGCTGTGGGTGTCCGCGTTTCTGGGGATGGCTGTTGCATATGCCGAGGGTGTTTTAAGTATAAAATACCGAAGCGGCAAAAAAGGCGGAATAATGTATTCTATCCGCGACGGGCTGAAAGAACCCTTTGCGGCGGCAGTGTATGCGGCGTTCACCCTGCTTGCATCTTTCGGAATGGGCAGCATGGCTCAGACAAATGCCGGCACTCAGGCAATCAGCGCGGAATTTTCGGTTCAGCCGGTTATAATAGGGGCGGTGTTTGCAATAGTCGCTGCGTTGTGCGTGTTTTCAAAAAGGGATTTCACCGGCAAAGCCTGCTCGGTCTTTCTGCCGGTGCTGTCGGTGGCGTATATATGCGTGACGCTGTGGGTCATAATAGTCAATTATAAAAATATTCCATCTGCTTTTGAAATGATTTTTTCTTCGGCGTTCGGACTAAGACCGATTGCCGGAGGCGCTGCCGGATATGCCGTCAAGCAGGCGATATCCACCGGCTTTAAGCGGGGAATCTTCTCAAACGAGGCGGCACGACTGCCGCTATTCACGCCGAGGCGCAGGGAATATCTCCCCATGAGCAGGGGCTGATGAATATGTTTGAGGTGATAACCGATACGTTTATAATATGCACCTTAACGGCACTTTGTATTCTCACATCGGGAGCGCAAAATTCGGGTCTGGACGGCGCCGAGCTTGTTACAACCGCCTGCAAAACCGCTTTCGGCGATATATCCGGAAAAATCGTAGCAATAAGCATATGCGGCTTTTCGCTGGCGACGGTTATGGGGTGGTCGAAAATAGGTCTGGGCGCGGCGGATTATCTCGGCGGGAAGACGAGGATAACGGTGTATAAGCTTGCATATGTCGCTGCGGCGTTTGCAGGGAGCGTTGTAAGTCTGGATATAGCATGGAAGATAAGCGATATCTTCAACGGCATGATGATTTTCCCCTGCACCATCGCGCTGATACTTTTGCGAAAGGAGATAACAGGGGCAAGGGAAGAGGAAAATTACAGCCGCCCCGTAGAACCAAAGCCGTTTTCTCCGCGCTCGGAATCGGGAAGCTCGTCAGCCTCGCAGACCTCGGGGAAGATTACGGGCGTAACCACAATCTGCGCAAACCGCTCGCCCGGCTCGAAGATGTAGGGCTTGGAGCCGTGGTTGATGATGGGTACAAGAATTTCCCCGCGATAGTCGGAATCGATAACGCCGACCGAATTTGAAAGAGTAAGCCCGAATTTTCTGCCCAAGGATGAGCGGATAAAGACCAAAAGAACAACGTCCTCACGCTCGGGACAGCAGGCAACGCCGCAGGGGATGGTTGCAATTTCGCCCGGGTTGATGACTATGGGAGCGTCAGAGCAGACGCATAAATCCAAGCCCGCACTTGCAGCCGTCGCCGATCTGGGAATAACGGCATTTTCGCGGAGCTTTTTAAAGGTAAGTTTCATGTGTAATCGTGCCTTTCGTATAAGATACTGCTATGTGTCAAAAACAAAAAATTAAAAAGGTTCGTCCACCTTCCTTAAAGGTGGCGGGGTCGAGGGGCAGAGTCCTCGCAGGGTCTTGGGGCAGCGCCCCAAGTCGCTCCCCGCAGGGAGCGAAATCCCCAGCGTAAGCGAAACGCAGGACGGGGAGAAAAAACAGTCCAGTGGACTGTTTTTTCGTGGGGAGAC
>USEH01000095.1 GCA_900553675.1 uncultured Ruminococcus sp.
GTTTTGCAATAAAATTTTGAAAAAATATTTGTCCTTTGCAATATTTCGGCAGGATAAATTGTATTATAACAGAGGAAAGCGGTAAAGAGCTTAAGATTATTAAGATTTTTATTAAGATTTGGTTACATTTTTGTAATCCTATTGAATAGTTATTGTAATTGTATTATAATAAAATAGAAAAACTAAGAAAGGCAGGAATCCAACGATATGGACAATATGGCAGATGAAAAAACCGCTGCCGCCATGATGGCCGGAATGACAGCCGATATGCCGCCGCTGAAGCCTGACGAGACGGATGAATCGCAGCCGTCAAAGCCGGACAGGGCAGACAAATCCTTGCAGCAGACGCCTGATAAGGTGGACGAAGCGCCGTCGCCAAAGCCTGATAATACGGCAAAGCCCTCGTCGCAAAAGCCGGCTATCAGCATAAAGGACCTTTACAAAACGTTTGTTATCGGCAAGGAAAAGGTTCGGGCGCTGGCAGGGGTAAGCCTTGATATATATCCGAATGAAATCGTGTGCCTTTTAGGTACTTCCGGTTCCGGTAAGTCAACGCTTTTAAACATGATGGCTGGGCTTGAAAAGCCAACCAAAGGCACAATAACAATCTTCGGCGAGAGGATAGATAAAATGAGCGAGCGCAAGCTTGCAATCTTCCGCCAGAAGAATATGGGCTTTGTATTTCAGTCATATAACCTTCTGCCCAACCTTACGGCGATAGACAATGTTGCCATGCCGATGATGTTTTCGGGCATCAAGCGCAGGGTAAGGGATAAGCAGGCAAAGCAGATGCTTAAAATGTGCGGACTTGGCAAGCGAATGAGACATAAGCCCACCCAGATGTCGGGCGGTCAGCAGCAAAGAGTCGGCATCGCACGCGCGTTCGTTGCAAAGCCGAAGATAGTATTTGCAGACGAACCTACAGGCAACCTCGACACCAGAACGACTATCGAAATCATGGAAATGATGGTTTCAATGGCAAGGGAGAATCACCAGACCCTTGTAATAGTCACCCACGACGTTGAAATAGCCGCATATGCCGATAAGATTTACCACATTATCGACGGCGTTATCTCCTCGGTGGAGGATAACACCAATAAGCAGATAGGCGTTGGCTCGCAGGAGGCTGCAAAGATAATTGCCGCGGCTGAATCGGTATAAATCAAAATGTGCTTAATAATCTTACATATAGCAAGATAAGCTTGGAAAGGAAAATCACTATGAAAAAATTAATGTCAGTAGTTCTTTGCGTGATCATGGCGTTTGCCCTTGCGGTGAATATGTTCGCCGAAGGGGTAGTTGCTCCGACCACACCTACATGGACCCGTGAGACCACCTATAAGGTCGATATTTCAGACCCTGCGGTAAGCACTCAGCTGGTTGCTGCGGGTGATACCTTCAGCGTCTCATTCAGACTTTATTCAAACGCATTCGTAACCGTAAGCGACGGCACAAACGAATATCCCACCAATCCGTTCTGGGATAACACCGCGAAAATGTCGGTTACCGTCGGCGGCGCGGGCTTTACCCTTGCGGGCTCATTGGCAGAGCAGCAGGTGTCGGCAGGACATAACGTTATAAGCATACTTACGGACAAGAACATGGAAGAGGGCAGACATCAGCTTACCTTAACCGTTACCTGCACCCCCAGAGACGGCTCTCCCGTTACCGCGACACAGACCTTTAATATCGACGTTGAAGCTTCAAGCGTTGAGCTTGAAGAGGATCCGGTAACTCCAGCATTCACCATGACCGGTGCATCCATCCCCGAGGGCAAGGGAAAATCAAACCTTTCCACCAAGCTTTCGGTAAGCTTTAAAAACACCGGCTTGCTCGACGTCACCGACGTTAAGGCAACCATCTCCGGTCTTGGCGAGCTGGTTTTGAATACATACACCGACACTGTCGAGATTGGCGACGTTGCCAGCGGCGACACCTTTAAGGCAACCTTCCCGATAAAGTTCCCCGAATACCCCACTGCTCAGACAACCACTGTAGTCACCCTTAAATATAAAGACGGCTTGGGCAATGAATACTCCACCGACTACAACGTTTTCCTTCAGGCAAAAGCCAAGGAAAAGCCGCAGGAGGTTGGAGAAAAGACCCTTGAACCCAAGGTAATTGTTTCTAACTACTCGGTTGACGTTGAAAAGATAGTCTCCGGCGAGGAGTTTACACTAACCTTCGTTTTAAAGAACACCAGCCACGATAAGGACGTTATGAATATGACGGTCGACGTAAACACCTCCTCATCGGGCTCATCCGGTTCGGGCGGACAGGGTTCCACCCCCGAAACCGTGTTCTCTCCCATCGACGGCACAACCTCGTTCTACACCGAAAGGCTTGATAAGGACGGCGAGATTGAGTATGTAATCAAGCTTAAAACAAGCGCCTCCGCAGGTGCAAAGTCATATCCTATACAGATTGAATACGACTTCCAGTACGAAGCTAACGAATCCTACGTTAGCAGCAACGGCAACTCAATGACCATCAACCTGCCTGTTACTCAGCCGATTAAGTTCGAGCTTATGGAATGGAACCCTCCTACGGAGTGCCCGATCGACGGTACTGCAATATCCTTCCAGTACTTCAACAAGTCTAAGAACCCCATGACCAACCTTGCGGTAAGCGTTGAGGGCGACTTTACCATGAGCACTCAGTATGTCGGAACCCTGAACGCTTCGAGCTACGACTTCTTTAACGGCACCATTGTCCCCGCAGAGGGTGCAAAGGTCGGCGACACCAAGAAGGGACTGCTTGTATTTACATTTGAAGACGCTTCCTCCAACGAGCAGAGGGTTGAATATCCCATCGAGGCTACTATAACCGAGGCTGCCGGCGGCGCGCAGGGCGATCCCGGAATGATGGGCGGCGACATGGCGTTCGACCCCGGCATGGTAGGCGGCGACATGATGGAACCCGGTATGCCCGGCGGCGAGATGCCTGTTGACGGCGAGGGAGTAGAGCAGGGCGGAATGTCTCCCGCGCTTAAGTGGGGATTGATTATTGGCGTTCCTGTAGTCGTACTTATTGTCATTATCATAATCGTTGTAGCGGTTAAAAAGCGCAAGGCAAAACTTTTGGAAGACGACGACGATGAATAATGAATAAAGCTTTACAGGCTTTATTACCGCGACTTGAAAGGAAATGTTATTTAAATGAGAAAAACCGATGTTATACGCTTTGCCGGAGGAAACTTCCTTCGTCGCAAAGCGCGAAGCGCACTGACGGTTCTGGGCGTTGTTATCGGCACGATGGCGGTTGTTATCATGCTTTCTATCGGTATCGGAATGAACAAGGGCTTTGAGGATCAGGTAAGCTCCTACGGCGACCTTAGGCAGATTCAGGTTTACGAACTTTGGGGCACGGTAAACGAGGAAACCGGCCAGTGGGAGGAAAACGCAAGCCGCGAGCCGCTTGACGATATCGCTCTTGAAGATATCAGGGCTATAGACCACGTTAAGGCAGTCACCCCAACGGCAAACTACTGGGGCTGTCAGCTGATAATGGATAATACCGAAAAAGCGCAGTATGTTCAGGTAAACGGAATAGACGCCGCCTCGATGGAGGATTTTGGCTATGAGATTCTCTACGGCAGACTGCTCAACGAAAGCGATATCGGAACCAACAACTTTGTAATGCGCTACTGCGTTCCCGCAAACTTCTTCACCATGCGTGAAGACGAGCCCATATGGTACTACACACCCACCGAAGGTGAGGAGCTGCCGTTTAACCCGCTGGATGACCACAGATTTCAGATGACATGGTATCAGGATTACGGAACCGGCGCTGTTGATACCTCCAAGGCAAGAATCAAGCTGCTTGAAGGCAACTGTGTTGGAATACTTGTGCAGAATGTCAACGAGGACTATCAGGCAAGCATATATATGGACATAGCAAGCGTTCAGTCTATGAAGAAAACGTTTGAAGAAAATCAGTCCAAATATTACGGCTGGGGCGACCGCTATGAGGCTGAAGCCGTAGTATTAAGCAGCGGCGGTATATCTATGGGCGGCGAGGCCGGCTCCGATTCCGGCCGCAAGAGCATATACGATAATTTTGCTGTAATGGTAGATGATCAGGATCATGTTCAGCAGGTCGAAAAGGCGATAGCCGAGATGGGCTATGAAACCAACTCAAATATGCAGTGGCTGACATCCATGCAGGATCAGACCAAGTTCCTGCGCTCGATTTTAGGCGCGATAGGCGTTGTTGCGTTTATTGTTGCCGCTATCAGTATCGCAAACACCATGGTAATGTCGATTTACGAGCGAACCAGAGAGATAGGAGTAATGAAGGTTTTGGGTTGCAAGCTGTCCGACATCAGGGGAATGTTCCTGATAGAGGCTGCGATCATAGGAATAACCGGAGGAGCATTGGGAGTAGTGCTGAGCTATGCCGCGTCATTCGCCGTAAACTCGCTTGCCAAAAACGGCGGAATGTCGATGATGGGAATAGACGCTGCGACGTCGAACTTATCCATTATCCCGCCATGGCTGGATCTGGCGGCGCTGGTTCTGGCAACGATCGTAGGTGTTGTTTCGGGACTGTATCCCGCAATAAGAGCAACCAGACTTTCCGCTTTGGAAGCTATTAAGAACGAATAATAACTAAAATATATCAGAGCGGGCTGCTTTTTTGAACGGCTCGCTTTGTTTATTCACACATTTAAGAGCAATAATAGAGTAAGCACCCATTGACAGCACGGATAAAAAACTGTATAATATAATTAAGGAATTTCATATATTTCTGGAGATGAAAATAATGAATGAAGTCGTATTTCGGTATTCAAAAGACGCTATAAAGTTTTTATCGAAGCTTGATAAAAAATCGGTAATGCGTATAAAGAACGCTGTTTCAGGACTTGCGTGTGTTCCACCTGTGGGAGATATAAAAATAATGCAGGGATATAGTGATGGCAGAAAACGACTTCGTGTTGGCTCATGGAGAGTTATTTACCGTAATGAAAGCGATGGGACTGTAGAGATTATTTTGGTTATAGATATTGGTAATCGGGGAGATATCTACAAATAAGGAGGTAAGTATTATGACAAGCATTGCAATAGAAGCCGCTAAGTTGATAGACGTTTTGCCGCAGGCTGATAAAGAGTTTGCCTACGAATTTATCAAAAAGCTTGTACTGGCATGGGACCCTGATTTTACTAAGGTTACACCAGATGAGAAAGAACTTATCGAACAGGCGGAAAACAGCGGATTTGTTGATGAAAAGGATATAGACTGGGAAAATCTGGGCGTTGATTGCTGAAAAACCGCATAGCAACCGGACTTTCCGCTTTGGAAGCTATCAAGAACGAATAACCGGATATAGCTTTTGCGTATTTTGTTATCTATGCACAGAGTGTAATGCTACACAGCGTTATACTCTGTGCTTTTTGCACATTTGAGTTAAGAACTGTTAAACTATTTTATCTAAACCGCTGTTTTGGGTGTGTAAATGTTGACATCAGCGACAAAACTATGTATAATATTATGGTTGCATATTATAATGTTTTTTAATTAAAGTGATAATAATATTTGAGGTGATTATATTATGGCAAAAGCTGTTGAATCAAAGTATACAAAAGAAAGCTTGAAGGAAGAGATTGTCAAGGTTTTAGACCTTAACTTTATGGTTTCACCCGAAAATGCCTCAGACAGGCAGTTTTATGAAGCTCTTTCATCGATAATCGTCAACGAGCTTGCACGCAAGCGTCACAACTATACAACCAAGGTTCACTCAGAGGGCAAAAAGCAGGTATATTATATCTCAATGGAGTTCCTTATGGGTCGCTCGCTGAAGACAAGCCTTTATAATCTGGGACTTGTTAAGGCGGCTGAGGGCGCTTTGAAGGACTTTGGCGTAAACATCAATTCGCTTTACGAGCAGGAGCCTGACGCGGGCTTAGGCAACGGCGGTCTGGGAAGATTGGCTGCGTGCTATTTAGACGGTCTTGCGACTGATGGCTATCCCGCAACCGGCTACTCCATTCTGTATGAATACGGCATTTTCTGCCAAAAGCTTGAGGGCGGCTGGCAGGTTGAGCTTCCGGATAACTGGCTCCCGGGCGGCGGCTGCTGGCTGGTTGAGCACCCCGAATCACAGATAGAGATTCACTTCGACGGAAAAATCAAGGAGTACTGGGACAGCCACTATCATCACGTCTCGCTTGAAGACTACACCACCGTAATCGCGGTGCCCTATGATATGTTCGTTTCGGGCTACAACAGCGACGCTGTTTCAAAGCTTCGTCTGTGGAAGGCAATCAGCCCCGCGTTCGACATGAACAAGTTCAACTCGGGCAACTACGAAAAGGCTCTGAGCCAGAATATCGTTGCTCAGGCGATTTCAAAGGTGCTTTACCCCAACGATAACCACTTGGAGGGCAAGTCTTTAAGACTCCGCCAGCAGTACTTTATGTGTGCGGCGTCTATCGGCGATATCGTAAACCACCACATGGCAACATACGGCACTTTGGACAACTTCGCCGACAAGGTTGCAATTCAGATAAACGACACCCATCCCACCCTTGCCATCCCCGAGCTTATGAGAGTGCTTTTAGACGACTGCGGCTATCCGTGGGATAAGGCGTGGGACATTGTTACAAGAACCTTTGCTTACACCAACCACACCGTTATGGCGGAAGCGTTGGAAAAGTGGAGCTGCGACCTGCTGAACACCGTAGTTCCGCGTATCTACTCGATTATCGTCGAGATAAACAACCGCTACTGCGCTTCGCTATGGGAGAAGTATCACGACCACCAGAAGGTAACGGGAATGTCCATCATCCGCGACAACGTTGTACACATGGCTAAGCTCTGCGTTTGCGCATCACACCATGTAAACGGCGTTTCGGCTATCCACTCCGAAATTATCAAGAGGGACGTATTCCGCGACGAATACGAGCTTACTCCGCAGAAGTTTACCAACGTCACCAACGGTATTGCATACCGCCGCTGGCTGTATCAGTCCAACCCCGAGCTGTGCAAGCTCCTCAACGACACCATCGGAAAGAGCTATTTAGACGACGCAAAGAATCTCAAAAAGTTTGAAAAGTACGCCGACGATCAGGAGGTTCTCAGCCGTCTGGGCGACATAAAGCGCGCCAACAAGCACAGCTTTGCCAAGTATTTAAAGTCGAACCGCGGAGTTATTGTCAACCCCGACACCCTGTTCGACGTTCAGGTTAAGAGGCTTCACGAATACAAGCGTCAGCATCTGAATTTGCTAAATATCGTCTCGGAATACGACAAGCTGCTTGCCAACCCCGACGCGGACGTCCAGCCCAAGACCTATATCTTTGCGGCAAAGGCGGCTCCGGGATACTATCTTGCAAAGCAGATAATCAAGCTTATCTGGTCGCTGGGCGAGGAGATTAAGAAGAATCCCAAGATTGCGCAGAAGTTGAACGTTGTGTTCCTGGAAAACTATAATGTATCCCTTTCCGAAATGCTTATGCCTGCCTCTGAGATTTCCGAGCAGATTTCACTTGCAGGAACCGAGGCAAGCGGCACCGGCAACATGAAGTTTATGCTCAACGGCGCGATAACCCTCGGCACCAAGGACGGCGCAAACGTCGAGATCGGCGAGGTAGTAGGGGACGATAACATAATCAACTTCGGCATGACCGTCGAGGAGGTCGAGCACAAGAAGAGAGCGGGCTATTCGCCCGTTTATATGTACAGCTCCGACCCCGTTATCAAGGCGGCTATTGACAGAATCAACGCCGGCATCAACGGCACCAAGTTTGACGACGTTGTGTCCTCGCTGAAGTACTCCGACCCCTACATGGTTCTTGCCGACTTCCGCTCTTATCAGGAGGCTCAGGCGCGCGCTTCCGCTATCTACGCCGACAATCTTAAGTGGCAGAGAATGTCGCTTATGAATATAGCAAACGCCGGAATCTTCTCCGCAGACAGAGCGGTTGACGAGTACGCCAAGAATATCTGGAAGCTCTGAAGAGAATTAAATCGCGTAAATTTTTGATATTTTTGCGATTTAGCTATTGCATTTCGGGCTAAAGTGTGATATAATTGATAAGAATTTGAGTAATCTCTATATTGGAGGATTTATAAATGGATGCAATAAACATTATCAGCGGTATTCTTCTGGCGGCTTCCAGCATTATGATTATT
>USEH01000096.1 GCA_900553675.1 uncultured Ruminococcus sp.
ATAACTTCCCTTTTGGGTTTGCCGCAGCCGACAAGTCCGATAACCAATATTACCACTAAAAGCAGTGCGAATATTTTCTTCATTCTATTCCCTCCGTTTATTTAAATTAATGTATTGCTATTAACAAAATAACATGCTTTTAGTGCAAAGTCAATAATAAATTATGAATATTAATTTACAACAGATAAATATTCTTTGATAATTTTCTGTCAAATAAATTTCAGAAAACCTCTTGACAAGCACTTACTACTGTGGTAGTATGTAATTGAGCTCATAAGACTATAGTCGTATAGAAAGGAAAATGTAAAAATGGACGTTAAGCTTTTTGATTCTGAACTTAAGGTAATGGATGTTATCTGGCGCGAGGGCGATGTTACTGCCAAACGAATCGCGCAGATTCTGGGCGAGGAGGTTGGCTGGAACGTTAACACCACCTACACTCTTATTAAGAGATGTATTGGCAAGGGCGCAATCGAGCGCAGAGAGCCCAACTTCGTCTGCCACGCTCTGATAGCCCGCGAGGAGGTTCAGGCGGCGCAGACCGACGAGCTGATAGACCGTGTTTACGGTGGCTCTGCGGATATGCTGTTCGCTTCGCTTCTGTCAAGAAAAAAGCTCTCGGCAGAACAGATAGCCAAGCTGAAGAAAATCGTCGATGAACTGGAGTGAGTTATGCTTAGCTTTATTGAAATGAGCGTTTACGGCGGGATAATGATAGCGGCAATCGCCGTCATCAGAGCCTTGCTGATATCAAAGCTCCCCAAGCGAGCCTTTGTCATACTCTGGCTTGCGGCGATGCTGCGGCTTATGCTGCCCTTTGAGCTGCCCTTTGCCGGAAGCATTTACACTCTTGCGGGATTATTCCATCAGAATAATACTGCCGAGGAACCTGTTTTCGAGGATATCACGGTGCAGAGCGGAGACGAAATCAGCTGGTACTATCACGACGGCTACAGGCAGCACCCAAGGGTTGAATCGAACGCTGAGCCTTCCTCCGAGGCAGACAGCGGAATCGAGTTACCTTGGATTGAGATAGCTTATTTCACTGTCGCGCTGACTTTTGCGGGGTATTTCGGGATATCCTATGTTAAAAACATAAGAAAATTCCGCTCCTCCCTGCCCTTAAGCAACGAGTATACAGCCCGCTGGCGGAGGGATCTGGGAATCCCTGAAAAGATACGGATAAGGCAGTCGGACGAGATATCCGCCCCGCTTACCTACGGCGTTTTCCGTCCGGTGATACTTCTGCCCAAGCTAATCTTAGACAGCGAGAATTCGGATTCAAAGAGCAGGCTTCTTGACTTTGCACTCACCCACGAGCTTACCCATATCCGGCGGTTCGACCCTGCCATAAAGCTTTTGGCGGTTGCCGTATGCTGTGTTCACTGGTTCAATCCGGCGGTGTGGCTGATGACGTGGCTCCTCAATCGCGATATCGAGCTTTCGTGCGACGAAAGGGTTGTGGCAGCGTTCGGCAGCGATTCGCGCGCGGACTATGCCAATGCGCTTATAAGTCTTGAAGAAAAACGAAGCGGCGCCCCTTTTTACACAGGCTTTTGCAGAAATGCAGTACAGGAAAGGATCACTGCTATTATGAAAACTAAGAAAACAGGCATTATATCGGCTTTAGCGGCATGTCTTGTTGTCGCGTGTACAATAGGAGCTTTTGCGACTTCGGCGGCTGAACCCGATTTGGAAACAGTAACCGAATCAGACGTTATAGCAACCGACGGCACAGACGGAGCCTATCGCTACAGCGACGACGGCGGAAAAACCTTTATGTCCGAGCAGGAGCTGATGGACAAATACGGCTTCGACAGCGTTCACTGGACCGATGACATTGAATGGTGGACCTACGATGAGTTCAAGGAATGGCTTGAAGAAGAAAAGAAGAATTTGCAGGCTTGCCTTGGCTCAACATTCAAAACGCCCTCTCGCGGCGAGGTTGTATGGACGCAGCAGGAAATTGACGACACCATTGCTATGTATGAGGATGTGCTTGAGAACATCAAGAACGGTGCATTATACTCCAAGGATTTAGATGGAGGAATAGTTTTATGCACCTCCCCTGATGAAGATGGCTTCGATTATGAAATATCCCTGTCCAAACAAACAAGCGACACCGTTGTAACGGATAATGCTTACCTTGTATCCAAATCCAAGTTCTTCCCCGAATACGAGACTTTAGGGCTGAGCTATGACGAATCGCAGGATGCCCTTTACTTCGGCGGCGAAAGAGTCGGCTACTTCAAAGACGAATACAAGAAAGGGGCGTACGTCTGCGCCCTGATGGACGGCGGAGAGATCGGCGTTGTATCGGTAAGAGACGATAGCGGCAGGCTTATCTCCCTTGAAAAGACGGCTATCCCCGAATTTAAAAACGAAGAATTTACAGTCGAAGGCGAAGCTTTATCATCATATGAGAGCAACAATCTTTCCAACGAGGAAGTAATAAAGATGTACGGCAGCTTTGGAATAAGCTTTAACGCAGACGACAAAATGCTGTATAACGGAAAGTTGGTGCGGTACTTCTGCGACGGAGTTGAGGTCGGTAATGGCTTTGCCACTCATTATGTTTACCTCAATCAGGCGGGCGAGGTGGATGTTTACACCGTCCGCGAGGCAACTAAAAATCCCGACGGAAGCGTTGACCCGTTCGGCAGGCTGACAGGTCTCAGACAGACCACCGAAAGCGAATTTGAAAATGCAGTCTTCCCATACGTTTTTGGTGAGGGCGACGAGATAACCGCAACTACGGTTGAAATCAGTCCGGAAAGTGTGGTTGCAGATCAGTTCGCTGGAGCTAAGTCAGTTTTGAAACAGATGCAGGACGAGTCGAACGAGACTACAACTGCAAATTCATCAAAAGCTCATGGAAAGACCTTTGAAGAAATCTTTAAAAAGTACCAAGGTCTTGGCATAACCTTTAAGCCTTCCGACAACGGCGGCATGGGAGATGTCTATTACAACGGCAAGCTTTTAGACGGCTTTGCAGACAACAACCCCAACGGAGCGGCTTTCAGCTTTAAATTCCGTAACGATGGCAACGGTGTTGCCCATGTCGTTTATGACGATAACGGCGAGATGGTTGGAATTGACGTAAAATAACCTTACTAATCAGCCGTCAATATCAGTAAAAACAACATCCCCTCCGCTAAGGCATAACCTTGGCGGAGGGGATGTTTAATCAGAAAGGATTATTTGTCAATTTCGGCGAGCTGCTTATTAAGCTCATCAAGATAGTAGGCAAGCTTTTCGGAATTTGCCTCCTTAAGCTGAGCCCATGTTGAAGCGTTCTGAGTGTGACCGTTGCTTTCAAAAGCGTCCACGGTGCTGGAAAGCTTATCTCCAAGACCGGCGTCGTATGGAACGATATAGTTGCCGGAGCAGGCAAGCTTATAGCAGGTTTTGTCCATTTCAAGCATTTCCTCCGTCCAGAGATATATCTCCTTCTTCTGGCGCAGGTCTATGCTGATAACGGTGGGGTCTAATATCTTAAATCTTTCGCAGGAGGAATAAAGCACAACGCCCTCGGGATTGGCAGCGCCCGAAACTATGCAGTAGCCGGAGGGGTAGCACTCGGTATAATATCCGCCGTCGCCGTTGGGGTCACGCGGGGCGGGACAGAACATAAGCTCGTTTGCGGTAACGTCTCCCCAAACATTCGATATTTCCTCTACCGGAGCGGTAAAGGTATCGATGGTGCAGAAGTAGAATAAAAGCTTGCCGTCCTTCATGCCTGCGCCGTTGGTGCCGTTGCGGATAGACCAGCCGTTTGACCACCACGGGTAAACGCAGTCGTTTTTGGCAAGGTCGTAAATCAGATTGGCGGCTCTTTCGATTCCGGGACTGTCTATATTCGATTCATACTGGCGGGTTTCGGTGTTGTATTCGATGATGGTTTCGCCACATGAGCGCATCAGCGACAGATGGAACCACCAGCCGTCAAGAGCGTATCTGTCCTCGTCGGGGTCGGAAAAGTCCTTGCACATCTCGGAAAAGACGTCCCATGTCCACTCGTCGTTGGCAAAGAGGGTTGCGGGGTCGTCGTAGCCCCACTCCTCAATAATTCTTCTGTTATACGCACAGACGTTTCCCGCTCCGTAGTCGGTGCATATTGCATAGGTTTTTCCGGCGAGAGAGTAGTAGTCGTATGCAAAGGGCTTGGTGCCTGCCCAAAGCGGGTCGTCATAGTCTATGTAATCGTCAACCGGAACCATCAAACCCTTTATCGCCCTTGTCGGGAAAGCGTTTAAAAGCAGCGGCATAAAGTCGGGAGATTCGTCTGAAAGTATGAGATTTGCAAGGTCGTCAAACCTTTTGCCCCACTCGCATTCTACCCACTCTATGCTACCGCCGTACTTCTGCTCGAACGTCCAAAAGCCGGTGTTTATTATTTCATCCTCGGAGTAGTTGTGAAAGTCGTCATACCACGCAAACCACTTGATGGAGGTGTTTACCCCCGCAACCTCCTCGGCATCGGGAAGGCTGATTCCGGCGGCTGCAAGTATGGCAACCGCATCCTCGGTGGAAAGAGTGAGTCTTACGATTTCTCTCTTTTCCTTTCCGCAGCCAACCAGTGCGATTACTAAAATTACAGCAAGAAGCAGTGCTGTTATTCTTTTCATATCTTAACCATCCTTTCTTTACGCAAAACGCAGCATATGATTTGTAATTTTATACAAATCGCGTTCTGCTTTGTTACAATTATTCTACACCATCTCCGAGGCTTTGTAAAGTAACAATATTAGCTTTTTGTTTAATAATATTAGCTATTTAGTTTAACAATATATGCATTTGTTTAATATATTTCAACAGTGATGCGTATACAGGCAAAAACTTGCCGCGATACCGAAAAGCTCAGGTATCGCGGCAATCAATTATAGGTGCGTCTTCATTATGCTCAATCAGCAACGGTGGCGGAAGGCTTTCTCTTGCTCTTAAATCTGCCTATGGTGCTTGAAACGTTTGAAATAGAGGCAAACGAGCCTGGATATTTGTTTAAAATCTGCTTAAGCTTTACTACCTGATCCTTGTTGATAACGCAGACAAGCATGCTCTTGTGGTCGTGAGAATAGCAGCCCTCGGCATTGATAAGGGTTGCGGAATGACCCAGCTTTTCTATTATCTCGTGGGATATCTCATCGGGATGGTTGGTGATGATTTCAAACTTGATAGCCTCGCGGGAGCCTTTGAGCATCTTATCGCTTACGTTGCTTGAGAAGAAGGAGTAAAGTATGCACAGAATTACCGGCTCTATCTCGTAATCGTAGACAAAATACGAAACCAGCGCGACAACTGTTGTAAGCGCAAAGCTTACCCACACAAAGTTGTAGGCAGGGTTGAATTTGTGGATGATGGCGGCTACAAGGTCGGTGCCTCCCGAAGAGCCGTTGGCTAAGAACACCGCGCCCAGTATTCCGCCGTTTAATATTCCTGCGACAAGCGGACCTAAAATCTTGCTGGTTCCGTTTTCGGTCTGATAGGCAAACGCACCCAAGTCCAGAAAAGGCTCCTGCAATAAAATCAGAGCGCCTGAGAAGAACACGATATAAAACAGCGTTTTAACCGCAAATTCCTTATCCACAAGGAAAAACACCGCTATTATAAGCGGGATATTTATCAGCAGCGAAAGATATCCGGCGTTGAAGCCGAAAATATACTGAATCATGGTGGCTATGCCGTTAAAGCCCGCCGGTGCAAAGCTGTTCGGAAAGATGAATATAATATAGGTCACGGCGCTAAGCACCGCAAGCGCTGAAATAAGCAGAAATTCAAGGAATTTTTTCATTATAAATATCGCCTTTCATGCAGTCATGGACATATCCCGAAAGATACAATCCCAAAAGATATATTCGCATATGACTATGATAGCCGCCGCCCGATGGAAATATTCCTCATAGCGGAATCTTCAATTAATATACCCTCATTGCGCAAAAATTTCAATATGTATAATAGATAGATTTATCAAGGTTTTCTTAATCATAGTACACAAAAACGCATAAATTGTTTTTGGTAAAAACACAACTGCATTTATTTCCTGCTTGACATATGTCCGGCAGCCTCTATCAGTCGATTACAATAAAGGTTTCCGGACAAGGCACGCCCTCCTCGCGCGGGTGAAGTCCTCTTTCTATGGCTTCGTATACAAACATCATGGCGTCCGGCTCATAGGGCATGGTTCGCTTCTGGTCGGGGACGCTATTTAAATGCGGCGGTATCTCCTTTATATGAGTGCGGCAGTATTCCGACAAGGGCTGGCGAATGCCCACGGCAAACGCTTCGATGGCTTCATTGCATATGCTAAAAAACTCACGCTCCTGCTCGTGATTAAGCACAGGAACATCCAGCCTTAGCTTTCCGTTATCATGGGAGACAAATCCGCGTTCCTCCAAAAGCGGGATTCCCTTTATCATCCTTGGGTGGAGGTCAACCGTTTCCGGCGAGATATCCTTGTGGATGAGATAGAACAGCTTAAGCATATTATATTCAAGCTCATTAAACGAGCTATATCCATAACCGGAATGCTTTTCATCACGGTTAGGGTCGAGAGATGTCTCGTAATTGTACATCTTCAGATTTTCCGAGCCGAGATAGCTGTCCATAGTCGTACACCTGCATCCGGAGTAACCGTATTCCTCCTTTCCGCGCATATCCTCGGGGATGCTCCATCCGTCGGGATATATCGTGCCAAAGGCTATCCAGCGCCCGCCGTTGGGTCTTGTGGGACATTCCTGCGGAACCTTTCTTAAAGGCTTCATGCTGACGTAAAGACCGTTGTCGGCAATGTTAATCAGCATAAACCGCTCAAGACGGTGGCTGTAATACGGCTTTTGCTTTAGCTTTTCAATAGCATCCTTTGCGGGCGCAAGGTAAGCTTCGATATTCTTTGCCGCAAAAGCCTCTTGCTCATGGATGTATTTAACGTAATCGGCAGCATCGTATATTATAAAATCGGTGTACACCCTGCCGTCGCGCAGGCACTTCATAAGCTCGCCGTCGACAAGCTTTTTTATTACCGGCTCGGTGTAGGCGGCGGCTACGCCTATCTTCCGCGAAAGCTCGCTTACGGTAATCGGCTTGTCGTAGGCGAGTATTAAAAGATTCTGAGCCAGAACGTCGCCATCGGTTAGCGACATAGGCTCGTCGTTTATGCCGCATACACCGCTGTTTCTAACGGCGAGCTGCTGCGGCATATAGCTGTTCTGCGAATAGTTATCGTAATTATCCATACTGTCAAAACCTTTCTTTATCTGTTTTCTTCCGAAATCCAGACGGCTTTTTACCGTACCCTCTGGTAAGCCAAGCTCGCGGGATATCTCGCCGATGCCTTTGCCGTGAAAATACCTCTTGACAATAACCGAGCGGTAGGAATCGGCAAGGTATGCAACCTCCCTGCGCACCTCTGCGGCTTCCTCCTGCCTGATAAGCGGATCGTCAAAGTCGCAGTCGTCAGGGATGTCGAAGTCCTCCCCCTATTGCAACGGTGGGCAGCCGGTATTTCCGGCGGAGCATATCGTAATACCGGCGGGTCATAACGCTTAAAAGCCACGCGCGTACGTTTTCAATCTCTCCGCCCTTTTTGATGTAGGCAAGCGCGGAAAGGACTGTTTCCTGCGTTAAATCCTGAGCGTCGGCAAGGCTCTGGCACCTGGCTATCGCCGAGGACATCAAAAAATCGAGCTGCGAGGTTATCAAAGAGCTGTCCATCTTTGAAACATCCTTTCATGATTCCGGATTGGGTGAGTGTTGTTTGAAAGCTTTCGACTATATGTCGTAAAAATAAGGTAGTCGGTTCGCTCGACTTGAAAAAATCGAGCCGCGAAAGCGGCAAGCGGCGAAGCCGCGACTTAAAATCCATCGGCGAAGCCGATACCTCAACTTTTCTCTCTTCTCTTTTATCTCTTATCTGGAAAAGCCGCCCAGCCATATTAGTGAAAAGAGAAGAGTGAAGAGATAAAAGAGAAAAGTACAAAAAGAAAAGCCACCTTGCCGGCGGCTTTTCTTTTTGGCTGCGGTTCTAGGATTCGAACCTAGGGAATGCTGGAGTC